>CADBNB010000098.1 GCA_902795895.1 uncultured Lachnospiraceae bacterium
ACCAAAGGAATCATTTCATCGGGGATAAGTCTTTTTCTATATAAAAATGGTCCTTTTCCAGTCATAAGAATTCCTCCCAAGTAATTACGCTTTTATATTTGACGCAAGCAATAATAAAACCGTAATTGCATAAAATTTTGATGTGATAAGTATACCACAGAAAAACAAAATTGAAAAATGAAAATTTAAAAGTATAACAAAGTTGAAAGAAACTGTGAATAGTAATGAATTTGGAAAGATATGATGTTTGAAATGGAATAATCACGAAATCACTAAAATGTTAATAATAGTTTTAAAATATTTCCTTTTTGTGAATGATAACTAAAAAATGTAAAAAAATGTATATTTAATTTGTTTTTTGTGGACAAAAACTTTGAAAATGGGTATAATCAAATTAGGTGTAGTTTTTTCATGTGATGTGATGGAAAAGGAAATCTCGTTTAGATAGCTACACAGACCTTTAGAAAGGAAGATGACCTTGAAAAATAACAATATGATTGCGAAGGCGTTGGTGATGTTTTTGCAGATTACAATTACTATGTTATCACCTTTGCTTGTGTGTGGCTGGATGGGGTACATGCTTGACAAAAGATTTCATACGACGTTATGGTTTCTGGGTTTGATGATTCTTGGGGTATGCGCATCGTTTCGTAATTTCTTTCATTTGGTTCGAGGGTTTTACGAGAAAGATTTGAAAGATGAAAATGCGAAACTTGCCTACATGGAAGACATGAAGAGGGAACGTGAAAGACGATTTAAGGAAGACAAGAAAGATTCACAGGAGTGATGGGGAATGAGTCAAGAAAAGAAGACACTTTGTTATCTCATATTGGGAAATTTTATTTATGCGTCATTGATAAGTCTGATTGGCGTGTTCTTGTTGCGTCTGGATGTAAGATTTGCATCCGGTGTGTTCTTAAGTTCCATTGGTGCGTCTATCGTTGCCGTTCATATGTTTTTCAGTTTGCAAAAGAGTATCGACATGGGGGAAGAAGGCGCTATGAAGCGTGAAAGAACCCAAGCGTTGAAACGTATGTTGATTATGATTATGGTTGTTAGTGTTGGGTTAGTGTTGCCTGCTTGGTTTCATCCACTTGGAATTGTGGCAGGGGTATTTGCACTAAAAGTTTCTGCATATTTACAGCCATTTTTCATATACAAAAGCCAGAAGGTTCAGCAAGACTGACAAAAGGCTGGATAATAACATGTTTTTCAGTCGGTTTTGTGCCGAAATTTTGAAAACATGAATAATAAGAAAAGGAGGGAGTTCATTTGAATGGGGAAATCTCTTATCTAACGCAGAAAGTGTCAGGAATGCAGTTTTTACGTGCTGACATTGGAGATGATCTGGGAACACAAGGGTATTTGAAGTATAAATTCCTGGGGCAGGATTTGTATCTTACAACAACCCATATATCCCTATTCATCGTGTGTTTGACATTGATCATATTTGCATTTGTTGCAAATAGGGCAGTGAAAAAAGCGGATCCGTATAAGTCACCGGGAATGTTTGTAAATATTCTTGAACTTATGGTATCGGCTGTCGATGATCTGGTCATATCAAACATGGGAAAGAAACATGGTCCTAAGTTTGCCAATTACATTGGTACTTTAGCATGTTTTATCCTGTTGTCAAACATTTCCGGATTGATGGGACTTAGGTCACCAACGGCGGATTATGGTGTGACGTTGCCATTGGCGTTGATTACGTTCATCATGATCCAGTACAACGGCTTCAAGTATCAGAAGTTGGGAAAAGTGAAGGGTTGGTTTGAACCGATATTCTTCTTCTTTCCAATCAACATTATTGGAGACTTGGCAACGCCGGTATCTATGTCACTTCGTTTGTTTGGTAACATCTTATCAGGAACAATCATGCTTGGTTTGCTCTATGGATTAGTTCCATGGTTTGCAACCTTGGTTTGGCCGGCGGCATTACATGCGTATCTCGATTTGTTCTCCGGAGCAATTCAGACCTTCGTATTCTGTATGCTGACCATGGTATTTGTTTCGGATGCTATCGGAGAGGAAGAATAAGGCTATTGCCTTTCACACAATTATGAAAAATAAAATGAATTAGGAGGAAGTATTTATGGAAACTTTAGCAAAAGGTATTGTATTAGGTGGTTCTGCAATTGGTGCAGGTTTAGCTATGATTGCCGGTATCGGTGCCGGTATTGGACAGGGTAATGCAGCCGGACAGGGTGCAGCAGCAGTAGGTCGTAACCCTGGTGCAAGAGGTAATATTATGTCAACCATGCTTTTAGGACAGGCGGTTGCCGAGACAACCGGTCTTTACGGTTTGGTTATCGCATTGATCTTATTATTCGCTAACCCACTTATCGGTAAGCTTTAATATTTCGCGAACAAAAAGCCAAAATTCGAAAAGAATTTGGCAAATGTCACGGTAGCCATTTTGAACAGGTATATTATGTATATCTGAGCTATCGAGGACGATGAAAATGTTCATAGAAAGGAGGCAATACTGTGAGTGGATTAAACATGATGTCGAATGTTGTTCTTGCAACAGACGAAGAGACATATAGTCGTATTTTCGGTTTGGATGCACAGTTATTGGTGGATGCAGCAATTGTGGCACTATCTGTGTTTGTTCTATTCCTGTTCTTATCAAAACTTTTGTTCAATCCTGTTCGTGAGTTATTGGAAAAGCGTCAGGAAAAGATTAACGAAGATTTGAAACAGGCTGAACAGGCGAAAGAAGAGAGCAATCGTATCAAAGAAGAATACGAAGCAAAACTTCGCGATGTAAATAAAGAAGCTGAGGGAATTCTTAGTGATACCCGTAAGAAAGCGTTGCTTCAGGAAAAAGAAATCGTAGATGAAGCAAAAGAAGAAGCACATCGTATCCGCGTTCGTGCCGACAAGGACATCGAATTAGAAAAGAACAAAGTAAAAGACGACGTGAAACAGGAAATGATCGCAATCGCATCTGCTATGGCTGGAAAGATTGTTCAGACAAGCATCAGTTCAGAACAGCAGAATTCATTGATTGAAGAAACCTTAAAAGAGATGGGTGATAGTACATGGCAAAGTTAGTTTCTAAGACTTATGGAGAAGCGCTATTTGACCTGGGAAAGGAAGAAAATACATTGGATTTATTGGCGGCAGAGTCAGAGGCAGTGTATAAAGCCATGGAAGATAATCCCGATCTTATGAAACTGTTGAACCATCCAAAAATTGTCAAAGAAGAAAAGATATCTGTTATGGAAAAGATTTTCAAAGGTCAGGTATCTGATGCGATGGTAGGATTTTTAGTGTTGATTGTCCAAAAAGACAGATACAATGAAATTCCTGCAATTTTAAACTACTATTTGGAAAAGGTTCGGGAAGACAAGAAAATGGGAGTTGCTTTCATAACTTCCGCAGTAGAATTGTCAGATGCGCAAAAAGAGCATACAAAACAGAAACTGTTGGCAACAACAGACTATGTAGATTTTAAAATGAATTACCTTGTAGATCCAGCCATTATCGGTGGTATGGTGATACGTGTAGGTGACAAGGTTGTAGACAGCAGCGTTCGTTCCAGAATTAACACGATGGCGAAAGAACTGCAAAACATACAGCTTAGCGAATAATAAAAGGAAAGAAGGTGCACACTTATCATGAATTTGAGACCAGAGGAAATCAGTTCAGTGATTAAAGAACAGATTAAGAACTACAGCACAAAGCTGGAAGTCTCAGAAGTGGGAACCGTAATTCAGGTGGCAGATGGTATTGCCCGTATTCACGGACTTGAAAATGCCATGTCAGGTGAATTGTTAGAGTTTCCGAATGAGATTTACGGTATGGCTCTTAACCTGGAAGAAGATAATGTAGGTGCCGTTTTGCTTGGTGATAGTAAAAATATTAACGAGGGAGATACGGTAAAAACTACTGGTAGAGTAGTTGAGGTTCCCGTTGGTGACGTAATGCTTGGTCGTGTTGTAAACGCACTTGGACAGGCAATTGACGGAAAAGGACCTATCGAAAGTAATAAATATCGTCAGATTGAAAGAGTAGCTTCAGGAGTTATTTCAAGAAAATCTGTTGATACACCACTTCAGACCGGTATTAAAGCCATTGACTCAATGGTTCCAATCGGAAGAGGTCAGCGTGAGTTGATCATCGGAGACCGTCAGACCGGTAAAACAGCCATTGCGATTGATACAATCATCAATCAGAAAGGCCAGAATGTAAAATGTATCTATGTAGCTATCGGACAGAAGTCTTCTACAGTAGCTTCTATTGTTAAGACTTTGGAAGAGTACGGTGCTATGGATTATACAACAGTAGTAGCAGCTTCAGCCAGTGAGCTTGCTCCACTTCAGTACATTGCTCCATATGCAGGATGTGCGATTGGTGAGGAATGGATGGAAAATGGTGAAGACGTACTTATCATCTATGATGATTTGTCAAAACATGCTACCGCTTACCGTACACTGTCATTGCTGTTAAAGAGACCACCTGGACGTGAGGCTTATCCTGGTGATGTATTCTACTTGCATTCAAGACTTTTGGAGCGTGCAGCACGTTTGTCTGATAAGTTAGGTGGAGGTTCATTAACAGCTCTGCCAATTATCGAAACACAGGCTGGAGACGTTTCAGCATATATTCCTACCAACGTAATTTCTATTACAGATGGTCAGATTTATTTGGAAACAGAAATGTTCAATGCCGGTTTCCGTCCAGCTATCAATGCCGGTTTGTCAGTATCCCGTGTAGGTGGTTCTGCGCAGATTAAGGCTATGAAGAGTATTGCAGGACCTATTCGTATCGAGCTTGCACAGTATCGTGAACTTGCTTCATTTGCGCAGTTCGGTTCAGATTTGGATGCAGATACAAAAGAAAAGTTGGCACAGGGTGAAAGAATCCAGCAGATGTTAAAGCAGCCACAGTATAAGCCTATGCCGGTTGAAAAACAGGTTATGATTATTTATGCGGCTACCAAGAAGTATTTGCTTGATGTACCTGTAGAGGATATTTTAACCTTTGAAACAGGTCTGTTTGAATATATCGATACCAAATATCCGGAACTTCCAAAGAGTATTCGTGAAGAGAAGGTTATTAACGACGAGATGGAAAAGGTACTTATAAAAGCCATCGAAGAATATAAAAAAGAGTTCTCGAAAGAATAGAGGAGGTGTAGATTATGGCCTCTATGAGAGAGATTAAGCGTCGAAGGGCGTCGATTGAGAGCACCGGACAGATTACAGCAGCCATGAAAGTCGTTTCTACAGCGAAACTTCAGAAGGCAAAGGGAAGAGTACAGGCATCAAAACCTTATAATTCTCTCATGTATGATGTAGTTTCTTCTGTGCTTGCCAAGTCTGACAATGTGGATCATCCATATTTAAAGAGTGGCGACAGCAAGAAGAAAGCGGTCATTGTAGTAACCTCAAACCGTGGACTTGCCGGAGGATACAACAACAACGTGGTAAAACTGATTACAAAGGGCGACTTTGCAAAAGAAGATGTTCTTGTATATGCAGTGGGACGTAAAGGTAGAGATGCCTTGAAACGTTACGATTACCAGATTGTTGAAGATTATTCGGAAGTAATGAACGGACCGGTATTTTCAGATGCTGCAAATATTGGACGTGCGGTATTGGAAGCTTTTGCAAGAGGAGATGTTGGAGAAATCTACATTGCGTATACGATTTTTAAGAATACCATTGTGCAGATACCGACATTGACAAAACTTCTTCCTGTAGAAGTGAAAAAGGATGAAGCAAAGACCGGTACGGTAGATGATTTGGTGCTTATGAATTATGAACCGGAGGCAGAAGAGGCTTTGAATGAAATCATTCCAAAGTATGTAAACAGTCTCATTTACGGCGCACTTTGCGAGGCGATTGCCAGTGAAAATGGTGCCAGAATGCAGGCGATGGATTCTGCTACAAACAATGCACAGGATATGATTTCAGATTTGACATTGAAATACAACCGTGCAAGACAGGCAAGTATTACACAGGAGCTTACAGAAATTGTAGCAGGTGCTTCTGCAATCGAATAAAGTTAGCTGATAAATATGAAGATATGAGAGTGAGGATTAAATTATGGCAGAACAGAATGTTGGAAAAATCACTCAGATAATCGGTGCGGTATTGGATATTAAGTTTATGGAGGGAAATCTTCCTGAAATTAATCATGCCATTAACATTACAAGAAAAGACGGCAGCAAAGTTGTCGTAGAGGTAGCACAGCATTTGGGAGATGACATCGTAAGATGTATCGCCATGGGACCAACAGACGGTTTAGTTCGTGGTATGGAAGCTGTTGCCACCGGTGCGCCGATTTCTGTTCCGGTTGGTGAAAAAACTCTGGGACGTATTTTTAACGTACTTGGAGAGCCAATTGATGAAAAACCTGCACCAGAAGGTGTGCAGTATAAACCAATTCATAGAAAAGCTCCATCTTACGAGGAGCAGTCAACATCCACAGAGATTTTGGAGACAGGTATTAAGGTCGTTGACCTTCTTTGTCCATATCAGAAAGGTGGAAAGATCGGATTGTTCGGTGGTGCCGGTGTAGGTAAGACCGTACTTATCCAGGAGTTGATTACAAATATCGCTACAGAGCACGGTGGATATTCAGTATTTACCGGTGTTGGAGAGCGTACCCGTGAAGGAAATGACCTTTACTACGAAATGAAAGAATCAGGAGTTATTGATAAAACTACCATGGTATTCGGACAGATGAACGAGCCACCTGGAGCTCGTATGCGTGTTGGTTTAACAGGACTTACCATTGCTGAAAATTTCCGTGATGAAGCCGGTAAGGACGTACTTTTATTTATTGATAACATTTTCCGTTTTACGCAGGCAGGTTCAGAGGTTTCAGCTTTACTTGGACGTATGCCTTCAGCGGTAGGTTATCAGCCAACATTGCAGACTGAAATGGGTGCTTTGCAGGAGCGTATCACTTCTACAAAGAACGGATCTATCACATCTGTACAGGCTGTATACGTGCCTGCGGATGACTTGACTGACCCGGCTCCGGCTACAACATTTGCCCATTTGGATGCGACTACGGTACTTTCCCGTTCTATTGCAGAGCTTGGTATTTACCCTGCGGTAGACCCACTTGATTCAACATCACGTATTTTGGATCCTCGTGTAGTAGGACAGGAACATTACGAAGTAGCCCGTGGAGTACAGGAAATTCTTCAAAGATATAAAGAATTACAGGATATTATCGCCATGCTTGGTATGGATGAGTTGTCAGAAGATGAGAAGATTCTTGTTAACAGAGCAAGAAAGATTCAGAAGTTCTTATCTCAGCCATTCTTCGTAGCAGAGCAGTTTACCGGTCTTTCTGGTAAGTACGTACCTGTATCAGAGACAATCCGAAGCTTTAAGGAAATTCTTGATGGTAAACATGACGATATTCCTGAAAGTTACTTCCTGAATGCCGGAAGTATTGAGGACGTACTTGCAAGAGTGAAATAGGGGGAAGTCGGATGGCAGATAATAAATTATTTCATGTTCAAGTGGTTTCTCCGGAGCGTATGTTTTTCGAGGACGACATAGAAATGTTAGAGCTTAGAACTACGGAAGGCGAGATTGGTGTTCTTGCCGGACATATTCCTTTAACATCTATTGTAGCCCCTGGAGTTGTTCGCTTCATTGGTAAAGGAGAGACAAAAGAAGCTGCCTTACACGACGGTTTTTTAGAAATCCTTCCGGATAAGGTGGTAATTCTTGCAGAATCCTGCGAATGGCCGGATGAAATTGATATGCACCGGGCAAATGAAGCAAAGATTCGGGCAGAGAGAAGACTTAAGGGAAATGACGGAGAGATAAATGTAGCTCGTGCAGAACTTGCACTTCGAAAAGCGCTTCTTCGTCTGGAACTTGGAGAAAAAAATCATAAAGCATAAGATTATGAAGAGAATGTTGACCTTTGTGTGGACATTCTCTTTTTTTGTAATAGGAAATTGCGATGCGAGGATGCGCAGACCGCGGAGATGGAGTTAATTGCTGCACAATACCGCGGTCGCGCTAGAGTTTTGCAAGCAAAACTCTTTGTCCATCAGATAGCTATATCAACGCTGTGGCAAAGTACATGAAAA
>CADBNB010000099.1 GCA_902795895.1 uncultured Lachnospiraceae bacterium
CGGATACTTAAGGAGTGGAGACAATTTGTTTTCTTTCGGTGAAATACTCATAAAATCCCTCTTATCATATTTTATGTTCTCTCGGAAAAACACTTTCATATACTGTGGTGACCGCGAAGCAGTCATGAATATATTGTGTTATCATATCAATAGTGTACATATGTTCGATTTTTATTATAACAAAAATATACTTGTCTTACAAGCAAAACTCTTTATTCTTACTTATATCCCTTTTGGAAATTGATTGATTTGATGTTCAATCGCCTGCTCCCAGCTTTGGTAGGACGCGTGGTGAAGGGAAAGTTCGCACAAATGATTGAAAAAACGAAGCAAAACTTCCATGGAAATTTCTTTTTTATAACATTTGGTAATCAGTTTCACATATTGTTCGATGGTTAATGGAACAATAGGAATCGGCTTACCAAGCCAGCTTTCACGGTTTAAAATAAAAAACTGCCACATTGTTCTTAAGTGAATGCGGGTAGATAAAAATAGTCCAAGTATATGCTTTTCTTCGTGTGTTTTCATAAAATGCATCACATGGTCTACTACGCTGGAGGCTTCGTGTTCCCATTGTCTTACACCTGTCATTAAGGAAACCTCCGGAAGTAAAATCGTATCCCCCCAGTAAAGTTCCATATCCGGGGTATTTCCAACACCGGGAGCAAAACTTCGAGGAGATAAATCTTCCTCAATTTGAAAGTTACGTTTTACTGTGTGTATTCCCTGAACAGAAATCAAAGATTTCCATGTGTTTACCTCTAACCACAAGGCACTCATATCGTCGTTGGCAAGGATATCATCAAACTTTTCCAGTATAAAATCACGTTCTTCTTTTGTTTTGGAAGTGACATTGATAAAATGCTCCTCGTTGTGATGGATGATGGCTTTATCAACGGAATATTCAATGTCCTTTAGTTTAGTAATATTAGTAGTTTCCTGGGCTTGTGTCAGTAAGTCTGCCAACTCACGGGAAGGTAACAAATCATTTTCTACTTCCTTTGGAAGAGAAAGAAAATCTTCGATGGACATTTGGATAAATTCCGCTTCTTCTTTCTCAGGTTCTTCTGTTTTAAGCAGACTTTGTAAGAGTTCAATCTTGTCTTTTACGATTTCCTGTCGTGCCTTTGAGTCGTCCCAAGGCAGATTTACATTGGAATCGCTTCCGTACCATGCCATGTATTCTGCTTCGTTGAAAAAAGGCTGTGGAAAATGAAACTCATACTGGGTTCTTAATAATTCCACTTTCTTTTGTGCATGGGTGGCAACACGAAGTTTGCTTGCATAACTTCTTCCGGATATGGAAAATAAACCAGTGTAGACTAAGGAACGGGAAAAGGCTTCCGCATAGTCGTAGTAGCTTGAAATTTTATTTGTCATAGGTCCGTAATGGGACTCATACACCTGTTTAAATATATTTTTTAGTGTTTTGGTATCCAGTTTGTTTGGAAGAGTTTCGTATTGAAATTTAAAATCTGCGATGGCAGCAATCATAGAAGAAATCTGAGCTTCTTCATCACAACCAAATAACAGGGCAAGTTCGCTACGGTTCAAACTGTCAAAGTATTCAAAAGCTTTTAACACCAATTGCATTGGGAAAATTCCCGGTTGACTGGCGGTAGAAGTTATTTTTTGAATAGGGTTTGGCAGGTGGAGCTTTAGCATTTGCTTTAAGTAGCGTTCCTGATCAAAGCGTCCCTGCATAATCTGTCGGCCATTTTCAGTGACGTGAATAAAGCCTTGCTCATCTACATAAGAAAATCCGAAAAACTCAAAGGTACTTTTGTCATTTCGACCGTTACTTTCTGTTTCTTTCGTATCTTTTGCACCAGATAAGTATTCGTCATATGAGATGGTAGACAACCAGGCATCTTCCTCGTTGTGGGCATAGTAGATATATTCCCGTCTTGTAGGATGTACCTGCTTTTGGTTAAAATGACTGACTTCCTCTGTGGTGTCATTCCAGTTTTTGTCCTCCAATGCTCCGAAAAATGGAAACCATTGGATGGTTTTCACAATACTTCTAGGCTTTGTGCGCCAATACCAACTCATATACTAAACCTCTCTTTGTTTTTTTGTATTTATCATAAACTCAAAAAGTTTCAATATTCCAAAGGCAATCATTGCACCTGAAAAGTTTAAGATGACATCATCAATGTCAAAGTTACCAACCCAAAGCACAAGTTGAACAATTTCAATTGTACAAATAGTAGCTAAAGAGGTAATTACAAAGTTAAGTGTTTTCTTACATTTTGGAAAAATCAATGGAGTTAATATTCCAAATGGTACTAATAAAACCATGTTTCCAATCAATTGCTGAAAGAACATTACCGGATTGGAATAGTGGGAGTAATCTTTAAATACTTGAAAAGGTACAAAGTTTGAGTATGTTATGCGATCTTTAAATAAACTAAAATCGGTTGAAACGGAGTCAAATGAAAAACCGCGAAAAACAACAAATAGTAATGCAAGGATGTAAACACCCCAACCGACAAGGAAAAGTTTTGAAAATAGAAAACTTCGTTTTTCTTTTGGTAGTTGTAGTGCAAAATAAATCCAGATACCAAGAAAAAAAATAAATAGTATTCCGGGAATAATCATTGCAGCACCGTAATTGACGAATGCATCTTCCTTGTAACGTATTACCTCTATCATGAGAATGGAAAGAAGTACACAAAGTGCTATGGAAATTGTTGTTAGTAATAAAGTGGTATGTTTTTTCATAAGTCCTCCTTAAGTGTATGTTTACATGAAATATGTTTTTTCCAAAAGGTCGAGTGCAAACCATTCAATGGATGCAACTACAGCACTAAATATTATACCATTTGTGTCAAGGTAGATAAATAGATGTAGATAGAAATAGATTCTTATGTTAAAGTAATGGTTAGAAAGAAAAAGGAGAACGAGTACGTGAAATTACATGTTGATTATTATTTAGAAACCCTTGGTAAAGAACAGCAGAAAGTATATTATGCCATAAAAGAGGGCCTTACTAATATTGAAAAATCTTTCCCGGTTCCAAGAACGGAAGGAAAGGAGTTATCGGACATTTTTCAAATGGTGCGGATGGATTGTCCTGAGATTTTTTATACCATTTCCTTTACTTATCGGTTTTATCCGGATTCTAATTATGTGGAAATGATACCGGAATATTTGTTTCCTAAGGATAAAATAAAAGAACATAAACAGGCATTGGAGTCGAGAGTGAGAAAGATTGTCCGAAATGCGGAGCAGTTAAATGAGTTGGAGAAAGAGCTTTATGTACATGATTTTATTTGTGAAAATGTGCATTATGATAAGTTGAAAAAACAGTATTCCCATGAGATACTTGGTGCATTGGGAAATGGAGTTGCCGTGTGTGAAGGCATTGCAAAAGCGGTGAAATTATTGCTAAATGAACTTGGTGTCTGGTGTATAGTTGTTATGTCGGAAAATAATCCGGAGAAGGGGATAAAGTATCGTCACGCGTGGAATGTGGTTCGGATCAATGGAGAATATTTTCATTTGGATGTGACGTTTGACAATACCATTTCAAAAGAAAATCTGCGTCGATATGATTACGTCAATCTTTCGGATAAGCAGATTTTAAAAGATCATGAACCTTTAATCTGGAAAGCACCAATCTGCAGCAATGGGAACGAGTTTTATTATAAAGTAAAGAAGCTTTCATGGACAACTTTGGAAGAGGTGCAAAAGAGAACAAAACAGGCAGTGAAAAAAGGGAAAGCACTGGTATTTCATTGGCGCGGTGGATACATAACAAAGGATGTAGTAACGGATATTTTCGAGATATTTTCGAAAGAGGCTACGGCAAAAGATAAGCATGCTTATTGTTCCCTAAATTGGCAGCAGGCGGTAATTACAGCAAGATTTATGGAAGGGAAAGGCGAGGAACAGTTAGAAATTGAAGATGCAAATGAAGGGGAAAAATACGAAGAAAACCAGTGACAGAAAATAAATCTTTACAAAAGTATGAACTACCGTTATAATATGTAACGTTTAACACATATGAAAATTGAATAACATTCGTGGTTGCATGTATATGCATTAATAGGGAATTTAGTGAAAACCTAAAACAGCCCCCGCTACTGTAAGAAGGACAAATGCTTTTAGTCGAAAGACACCACTGGGAAACCGGGAAGGGAAGCAGGCGGATGAATTCGAGTCAGGAGACCTGCCAGGAATGTGCAAAGACAGAATTTCGGTGGGAGAGGAGTCTAAATAGCCATATATCTCTGTCTGAGATATAGGCTCTGCGAGGATTCGTAAGGATTCGGATTGGAAGATGCTTGCTATAGCAGAACCAAATCCGTTGCTTAAAAATCCCGCGGGGGTCTTTTGGTCAGACAGGTGTTTTAATATAAGGTTTATTTAGGGTGGAATCGTATCGGTTCCACCTTTTTGTATTAAGGGATATATTGTCCTATTAAGCAAAACTTTTGCTCCCTCTGCCGATTTTGTCGCCAAAGAAAGGAGCAAACTATGAAATTGAAACAAAAAATCCTGGCATTTTTGCTAGCATTTTCCATGGTATGGTCGGTATTTGAGCCGGGTGTACTTGGAACGATTCAGGTAAATGCTGCTACAGAAGGCGTTACCATTACTACCAATTTAAAAGATGGTAGTGAAGTAAGAATTACGAAAAAAACATTTAGTGTAAATGCCAGAAATGAAAAGAATGAGAAAATTCCGGTTACGGCAGAATTTGAAGGAAAAGAATTGTCACCAACATGGGATGATCAGGTAACAACAAGCTTTACACTAAATTTTGCTGATAAGGAAGATGGAGAGTATACGGTTGTTTTAACGGCAGGAGATACGGAAAAGACTTTTCACATTACATACAAAAAAGCAAAGCAGGGAGAATGTGTAGGATATGCCATTATGGACGTTGAGGCATTTACGATTTCCAAAGGATTTATCGTAAAGCCTACGTTAGTACCGGTAATTGAAGGAGAAACTACTGCAGATGCACTTTGCAAAATGATTAGAAAAGAAGGATATGATGTAGATTATTCCGGAAGTCCATCTTCAGGATTTTACCTTCAGGGAATCTACGGTTCTAATTATTCACGCAATAAGACAGCAACGAAACCTTTGGATTTATCAGGTGCAGAATTGGAGAGTGGAATTGCAAACCAGATTCCTTCTTTGGAAGATTATTTTGATGCGGATGATTACCAGGAAGGATGGCTTGGTGAATTTACTTGTGGATTTATGACAGGTTGGATGTATTGTGCCAATGGAAAATTCCCAAATGTAGGAATGGCTGATTATTATCTGGAACCCGGGGATGTAATTCGTGCACAGTTTACCGTTTATTATGGCGGTGACATCGGCGGTGCAGAAGGCTGGGGAGATATGCTTCCAGGTGCTATTTCTGTTGCAAATAAAGATGATTTATATCGTGCAATGGTCAATGTGGAGTCTGCATGTGATGATAAGAAGATTGAGGTTACGGATAAAGTAACAGGTGCATTGGATCAGGCTTATCAGGTTGCAAAAGACATTACAGTGGATCAGGCAAAGATTAACCAGGCAACATCCGCTTTGGAACAGTTGTTGGAAGTTGAGGAAACACCACAGCCAACAGCTACGGAAGAACCACAAATTTCATATAAGCAGTTTGAGGCAGATTGGCCTGATTTCAGAAACGGAGAAGACAATACTGGTATTACAAATGCAAAAACTCCAACAGAGGCAAATAAAACAGATTTGCTTTGGGCAACAAAAGTTGGAGCAGGATTTGGTGGAAACTCGGCAGGTTCTCCTATTCTTGTAGATGGATATTTGTACTGTATGCAAGGAAAAAATCTGTTAAAGATTGATACAAAGACAGGACAGCCTGTAGTTGATGAAAATGGAGAACAGGTAAAGGGAACTATGGTAGGAATGAGTTCCTATAACATTATGCCTCCAACCTATGCAAATGGAATGATTTTTGTTGGATTGGCAGGAGGAACAGTACAGGCGTTTAATGCAGAAACTTTGGAATCTTTGTGGGTGTATAAAGATGAATTAGGTGGACAGCCAAATTCACCAATTGTTTATGCAGATGGAAAGGTTTATACCGGATTTTGGAA
>CADBNB010000100.1 GCA_902795895.1 uncultured Lachnospiraceae bacterium
ATAAAGGGAGTTTGTTTAAGACCCCTATGAAATCACACTACTCTCAAACTCTCTGCATGATGATATGCTCCCTTTTTGTGTTTAAGACCCCTATGAAATCACACTACTCTCAAACCTCAAATCAAAATTCAAGGAAAACTTTCTGCTAAGTCAGAAAGCAATGCACTTCGGTCTCAAGCTTACTTTTATTATAATATTTCACACAAATCACTGTCAATGATTATTCTTTTTTCATTATCTAAATGCTCATATTCGGCATTATCTATCATCAACACATGATATCCCTTCCTTAGAATCGTATCAAATAATTGATACAACATTTCATCTTCCACATAACTTCTTAAATTAACGAAAACAAACATTTTCTCCTGCTCGTAATTTGAAACCAACTCCATATAGTTTAACAATTTCTCACAGATATTATCACATTCATTTTCAAATGCAACTCCTATGGACTTAATGATAGATGATATATTTAATTTTTGAAACACAATCTCTCCATCTAACTTGCAAGCCAAGCCTAAAAAGAAGCGTTCCAATTGCATCATTAGTTCCATGGTTTCCTCATATTCTTCTCCATTTAATGCAATGTTTTCCATTTTGGAACAAAGACGTGTAATCAAAGATTTTTTATTGATATCAAATGGGACAAATTGGCTATGTATTTCTAAATGTTTACCAATATTGATTATTTTCCCATTTTGAGACAACACGCTTTTTCCGTCCATTCCATTTTCCTGAACAAACAGATCAGAAACAAAGCGAACAAACAAAGATTTATTTTCTATCACCAGTGCATTTACTTTTGTTTCCAAATCTGTATCAACAACAAAATTGAATTCTGGAAATGTTAATTTCATAATACAATCACTCTTTCTTCATTGTCTATCACTTCACCACAGTATTCTCCAACAATAAAATCCATCTTGCTGTACTGTTTTTCTGTAACAGATAAAAGTTGTACCAATCCCTTTGGTGGCTTATTCTTATCTAGCATATTCCTCACCGAGTGCTCAACACTCGGTGAGGTAATAAGTTTACAATAAACAGATTCCTGCAACATAATAAAACCATTTTTCACAAGACTTTTACGAAATTGCCTATAGTTTTTCTTGTCTTCATTTGTCAATGTTGGTAAATCAAAAAATACTAATACTCTCATAAAACGAAATCCACTCATAACACTCCTTGTTTTTTACTTCTAGTTACACTATATAAATTCATAAAACTTTATTTCAGAAATATCACAATCATTTATAGCATCCAAAACACTTCTCGTATAAATTTTTATTGCATGATCTAACATTTGTCTCGTATTATCAATATATACAGTTGTCGATAGCATTTTCCACAACTCATGCTTTTCCTCTTTTTCAAATTGAACAGGATTCATCTCATATACTAACCGATCCACAATAATCCGAAAAGGTTCCATAAAATCACATGCTAGATTATAATGATTAAACATGTTGTCATGAAAAATTCCAAGTTGGGTAAGATACCCGTTCATGGTTATTTCACGATTGAATGCAGATAAAATCATACTATATCCATAATTTAATGCCGCGTTGATTGGAATATTAGCACTTCTTGTAAAGTGCATTCCAAATAGTCCATTAAAATATACCTTCGCTGCATGTCCTTCCCTATTTGTGCTATCTGATAATTCCACTTGATTCACATAAGAATACAGTAACTCTGCCTCTCGTTCCTTTCCCAAATCCAATAAAAACTGTGACTGTTTACGAATTTTTTCGCTAACAATCTCCTGCCACACCTGTCCTTTGATTTCTTGTTTCCATGCACACTGTGTTCTTATTTTAGCTGTGCTGTCATGACTTCCATGGTGAGGTGTTAATTCAGATATAGGATTTCTTTTTTTATCGCAAAATATGACCCGAACTTTCTTTTCTGTCAATGCCTCTATTAAGCAACCAGTTATAGATATTGCTGGATTTTCTATTAACAAAATAGATATTTCATCCAAAAGTACTTTCTTAGTCTCAAATCCCCTCACAACCAAGTAACCCATTTTATAATCTAACTTTGCCTGATTACTTATAATTACCGTCCGCCAACTCATAATAGCTCCAATAAGTTGCCTGATTTTTTAACCCAGATTCCAGATGGTGAATAGTCGCACTTAACTACTGTTTGATATTTATTGGTCCAATTATTTATCTTGGCGCTAAAGTTCACTGTTGCTCCTGCTTTTGTTCCTGCTCCCAAATAAGATAAATCAGTCCCGCCTGTTGCTCCTGCACCGAAGGTTTCATGGATATTCAATAATGTTTTTGCTTGTTCAAAAATATTCAACTTCATAAACCTTTCACGACCGTTCATCAATATATCCAATGGATTATTCAAACGCTTACTATAAATTGATTTCTTATACTTTTCAATGTATAAATCATACAATTTTAAATTATCAGTCTCATTCACAATATCATACTCTTTATCGAAAATATAATCATCATTTTCCTTTTTCTTCTCGCATAACCGTTCTAGCTTCTTTATGTAATCCTTCCATGTATTACTCTCCGAAAATTGCATAATATTTTGCATGCTCAAACACTTTCCTCCACCAGAAATGCCTGTTATACACATTAAAAATCCATCTAAGCTTAACACAGTATTTACCTTCCACGGTTTCATTCCCATTGGGAAGGATACTTCTGATACATTATTTCCTGTTATTTCTTTCACTCTTTTATATGCGTATTCTTCAGCAAAAGACGTATCTACCAAAAATCTCTTTCCATACATAAGCTCTACCGACATAATCATAACTTCAAATTTCTTCTTCACACAATACCGTACCGGTATAAAAAATTCTGCGGAAGATTTATTATATCCACCATACTGAGCAGTATCTTCCAATTCTTTTTTTCGCGGAATCAAACCTTCTTTTGCCTTAACTGGCATTTGATCAAACAAACCACCACGCTTAAAGAAAGCATATTTAACAAAATGTGCATTGTTTTTTACCGCCTGTTTTTTCACTTTCTCCAGCATGTCTGCTCCATTCCATACTACTTCATCTCCACATTTTACTTCATGCGTAAAAATAGTCTTTGTCTTGATACTATAACGTTGATTAACATCAAACCAACGTTTTGTAAATTTCATATTATATACATTTCCCGTAACAACATTTAAGTAAGCATCTACCGCATGATGTAGTTCATTAAAAGTTCTGCTCTTGTAAATTTCAAATTCCTTTCGAAACTCAGATGCCAATCTTGCTTTACAATATACAATTTCTGTCTCAGGATATTTTTCCTGCAAAATAGTCGCAACTGCCTTTGTAGCCTGTGTAGTTTCTACAAATTGTCGATTGATAAAGCCCATTTTCTCATCTTCTGTAAATGGTGTGCTTCTCACTAATCGTTTATACTTTGTCTCTGTTATAAGTTTCTTATCTTTTAAAGTGCTCCAAAAAACATGCATGTTTTGTCTTATTTCCTGTTTTATAGGATACGTATCACTTTTTTCTCCATTTGCTTTTGATAAAACAAGAACTTTATTATTAAGAATACTATCATCCTTAATATATGCCTGTGGCCAAATGTGATCAACATCATATCTCTCTGATGCAAGTTCCTCTAAGGTAATTGGTTTTCCAGTATACATACATTTTCCCAATTGCATATAGTAAAGAAATAACTTTTCGCTCTGCAACTTATTATTTGCATATTCCCCCATATCTTCTAGCTGCTTCTTTAATATTTTTACATCTTCCTGGTCACATTTTTCATACAAATCCAATATTTGTTCTTTTCTTGATACTGTTCTTTGAGGCTTATCACTCTTTCCCCTTGCCATTTCAATAAAAATCTTATCCGGCGTTCCAAATGCTTTTTTTATGTCTTTCATAAGTGCAAGAGTCCTGTAAATAGGTCTTCGAACAGCATTTGAAATATACATTTCATCCATTCGTTCTTCTAACGTTTTGGGATGCACCGAATAATATTCCTTTCGAAATTCTTCAATTTCTGTCTTAAAGGTGTATCTGTCTGTGCAAATAATTTCATTCAAATTATCTTGCGTATTCCAAAGAGCACCTATAATTGAAGTCACTTCGCCTGTTTCGCACACACAGCCTTCTAGCTCGGCTAAAAAACACTTTGACAACCTTCCAAAATCTTTTAAACGTAAGTTGCAAATATACGTTATATCCTCCGAGCTTAGGAAATTATAGTTTTCCATCAACCATCTTTTAAATCTGCTTTTCTCCTCTGAATATGTCGATCTTTCTATAATCCTTTCAACCTGTGTCTCAGTTAATGCTTTTCCATGCAACAATCTTTCAAAAGCAATATGAGAAGACAGTGTTCCATTTATGTTCATATCAATTCCCGTTACAAGATTTTCTTCTCCTTTTGAAATGATATTTTCAACAGTCAAGAAATCAACAATTTTTTTCTTAGTAACTTTTTTATATTTCAAGAAAATTTCATTGTACATTTTTTGTTTTATCTCAACACTTATTTTTTCCTGATTAACTCTGATGTTGTTTATTTCATTTAGAACAATAAATTTCTGATATAATAGTGAACATTTTGGAAGAACATTTTCTCCCGGCAAATATGTACAGGTATTTGTCATTCTTTCAATAAATTTTTGCTCACTCATATCTAAATCTACCATTTCTTCAAAATTCCATGGATAAATCTTTCCTTCCTGTTTTCTCTGTATCCATGCATATTTTGAATGACTGTTTAGTGGTCCTACAAAATATGGTATCTTAAAAGTAAATATTGATACAATCTTATCCTTTGTTGAAATTTCACCATCTGTTTCATTTAGAAAATCCAAATATTTTGCTGCATTATTTAAAATTTTTCTTAATTCGTACTCATATAACTGACATGGAATAACCCTATTATCTGTATTTATCTGTTTTGGTAAAAAACTTCGAAGCTCTAAACGATTTTTCATATCCTCATATATTGGGACATCTTCATCATCCACTTCAATATTCTTAATTATTCCCAAAACGTATTTTGAAAA
>CADBNB010000101.1 GCA_902795895.1 uncultured Lachnospiraceae bacterium
AAAACATGATTGGAGCCATTGTGGACAGTAATCGCACGAGAAAAGATTTCATTGCCGACCGTGTGTTAGAAATTGCCGGTGCATACGAAGCAAACAGTGATTGGGATTTATCAAAAGAAAAAAAAGTTATTGTAGGCGTTTACAGACTCACTATGAACGCTAATTCAGATAATTTCAGACAATCCTCTATTCAAGGAGTTATCAAACGTATCAAAGCAAAAGGCGTTACAGTCGTTATTTATGAACCTACTCTTCCAGCAGGTTCCACTTTCTACGGTAGCAGAATCATAGGTGATTTAGAAGAATTCAAACAAATTTCTCAGGCTATCATAGCAAACAGATACAACGAGTGCCTCAATGATGTAAAAGATAAAGTTTACACAAGAGATTTATTCTTGAGAGATTAGTTTTTTCAAATGTCAACCATGACACATATTTTTAAAGCCAGAGGCAACTTTAAAATTGCCTCTGGCTTTTCATTTACTTTAAAAGTGTTTTCCGTAGACAAAACAGAATGCATGTGGGTTTTCTTTCAAATTAACCATAAAACTCTTTATACCACTTTGCAAATCTTCGTAATCCATCTCTTAAAGGTGTGTTCGGCTTAAACCCATAATCTCTTTCCAATGGAGTAACATCTGCATATGTAACAGGCACATCTCCCGGTTGCATTGGCACTAATTTTTTATGTGCTTCAAAGTCATAATCACTTGGCAATACTTCTGCCCGAACCAATTCCTCTTGCAATATTTCTACAAACTCCAAAAGATTAACCGGACTGGAATTTCCAATATTATAAACAGCATATGGTGGTATTGGAAGTCCGTCTTCTCCTATTTTCTTTTCAGGTGCTCCCTGCATTACACGCATTACACCTTCTACAATATCAGAAACATAGGTAAAATCTCTCTTACAATTTCCATAATTGAAAATCTCAATAGTTTCTCCTTTTATCAATTTATTGGTAAAGCCAAAATACGCCATATCAGGTCTTCCTGCTTCCCCGTAAACAGTAAAAAAACGAAGGCCGGTAGCAGGAATGTTATACAATTTACAATAACTATGTGCTAGTAATTCATTGCTTTTTTTTGTGGCTGCATACAAAGAAACCGGATTATCAACTTTATCCTCTGTACGATATGGAACGCTCTTATTTGAGCCATATACGCTGGATGAAGAAGCGTAAACAAGATGTTCCACACCACTTTCATTATTATCGTAACTATGACGACAAGCTTCCAAAATATTATAAAAACCTATAATATTACTTGTAATATATACATCTGGATTAGTTATACTATACCGCACTCCTGCCTGCGCAGCCAAATTCACTACAACTGAAGGTTTGCAATTTGCAAAAATATCCTGTACAAGGGTGGCATTCGAAATATCACCTTTTATAAAAATCCATTTCACATTTGGATTATTTTTTGCACATTTTTCAATCTGCTGTAATCTCCATTCTTTGATAGAAACATCATAATAATCGTTCATATTATCCAAACCAACAATACAAACCTTACTTACCGTTTTCATAATTTCCAATACTAAATTACTTCCAATAAATCCTGAAGCTCCTGTAATAAGTATTGTTTTATTTTCTAGTGATATTTTTTGCATACGAAACTACTCCTTCTTATGTTAACTGAAGTGTCAGAAAAGACTGACATGCGGATTGCGAATACAGAATCAGCTGTGTTAATAGCTGATTTTAAAATAAAGCCACTTTTATTCATGTTGATGTCAAAAAAGACGACATGTGGTTTTACTTGAAAATATTCAAATAAAACTCTTCCATTTTTTTTGCATTATCAGTAATATCATATCCACTTTTTTTCACATATTTCAATTGATCCGTCCTATCTGAAATCTGAACATCAGAAATTGTCTCTGCCCATTTTTTTGCAGACTCTAAAAGACTTAAATACATAATCTTACCAGAACCAATATTCGTTTCCTTTGGAATCGTATCGGAAGCGACACAACATAATCCTGATGCTTGTGCCTCAATCAACACCATACCAAGTCCTTCCCAAACAGACGGAAAAACAAAGAAATCCATTGCTTGATAATAATCACAAACATTACTCTGATTTCCCACCATAATAACGCTATCTTCAATATGATATTTTCTGCACTTTTCTTCTATTTTGCTTTTTTCTTCTCCGTCTCCAACCAATAATAGTCGTGAATTATTATTCTGTTTATGATACTCAAAAAATACATCCAACAAAAAGACATGGTTTTTTGCCCCTGTCATTCTCCCCACATGACCAATAACAAATTCATCTTTCAAACCAAGCTTCTTTCTCAAGTTATTTCTTATCTGTTCATTATAGACATATCTCTTTCCGTCAATAGCATTTGGAAACATTTTATATTTATCTGATAATAAAATTCGTTTTCCAAACAGCCATCTTCCTGCTTTATCTGAGCAGGCCATGTAATAATCAGCCTGATAACGCAAAGGATACTGTAAAACACTTTTAATAATCGCCTCTATGCCTTTTCCGTTCGCAGTGCTATGGCTATGAATAACAGTAAATACTTGATTCTTTTTTGCAATTGGTAAATAAACGGATGCATAACTTCTAACATGGGAATGTAATATTTTATATTCCGTATGTTCTTTAAAAAATGTATCCCACGCTTTTCGTATCTGCCGAATATTTGTCATTTTAACCCCCGGCATAACATAAATCTTTCCACCTAAAGCTTTCACCTCATCCGCGAAGTGCCTTTCATCCGGATGGTCTATGATGAAATCAAATTGAATCTTATTTCTATCAATATTTCGATATAAATTCATAACCATCGCCTGTGAACCACCGATATTTAATGATCCTATCATATGTAAAATTCTAATCAATTTCATCTCACCATCCTTCTTCTTAATTGTGTTGTCAGTAGACTAACCTTTAGTTTATAATATAAAATTTTCTCTTTTTTGAACCAAAACTGCACCTTCTGGCACATTTCCCTTCACTACACTTCCTGCACCAATCACTGCATGATTGCCAATGGTTGTTCCACGCAAAATAACCGTATTCGCACCAATCCAGACATTATCCCCAATCACAATAGGCGAAGTTTTAAATTTGCCTGCCTTTAATCCACCTTCAACCCGAAAGTCATGATCGTGATCGTAAAGTTGTACGTTTGGTCCAAATTCCACATTTTCACCAATGATTATTTTCTCATGACACACAATCATACCATTACTATTCACAAACGAATTATTCCCAATTTGACATATAGCACCTTTTCGTACACGAATTTTTGCCCCATCTCTCATTTTGAAGTTTTTCCCAATTTCCAGCTTTCCTCCATCAATGGTTATTTCAGTCAACGGAGAAATCCAACTAACTATAGGCCCTTTAAATTTAGTTAAATGAAACAACTTTATCCATGTCATTTTTAACAATCCAAAAGGAAGACTATATGCTGCTCTTACATACTTATTCATCCTGACACCTCTCACTATGCATTGCGTACTTCTTCGCAATATTTATCAATAACAATTTTACGGTCAAATTCTCTAACAATCTTTTCCCTTCCCTTTTTTCCCATAGCAATCTTTTCTTCTTTTGAAAGCGAAAGAAATGTTTCGATTTTTTCTACAAGACTATTTGTATCGCCAGTTTCAAATAAATAACCGGTTACTCCATTTTCAATCACATCCATGGTTCCATTAATTTTAGAACCAATACATACCCTACCGGTAGCTGCACTTTCAAGCAACACATTTGGAACCCCTTCACCTCCATGAGAAGATAAAATGGTACAATCACACTTTTCAATCCAGTTGCTAATATCTTTTCTGAAACCGATATAGTTTACATATCCTTTCTTTTGATATTCTTCAATAATTCGTATATATTCTTCTTCCTCATTCCAACCAGCAATTACAAACTCAGTATTTTCATGCTTTTGTTTCACAATTTTAGCCGCTTCTAAATATTCATCAATACCCTTTAGTTTCATGACACGAGCAATAAATATAAAACGTATGGTATCATCCTCATTCATATCCTTATATGAATATTCCTCTACGTTACAACCAGATCCCGGTAACATATCATAATTGTTATTGACAAAATGATGCTTTATAAAAAAATCTCTATCTCCCGTATTTTGAAAAAACACTTTATAACAATTCTTAACTGATCTTCGATACAAAAATTTACATATTTTAGCTACATAATTATCTTTCATAAATGTAGCACCAGTTCCAGTAATATTACACACCTGTTTATATTTTTTATTGGAAATTAATGTACCGTAAATATTAGGTTTGATAGTATATGAAAAAATAATATCTGGATTAACCTTTGGAATCATTCTTCGATAAAAATGAATCAATTTCATATCTTTCAACGGATTTACACCACGTCGGTCTATTTTTGTCTTAATAATATGACATCCAATATTTTCAAAATAAGAGTTTTCATCTTCCGGCAAAGATAAATATACTTCATGTCCTTCCTCAACTAATTTTTGAATCAATTCCTTTCTGAGGGAATACAACGTAATAAAATGATTCGCTAAAAAAAGAACTTTTTTCTTCATATTGCTCTTTTCTCCTTCCAGGTTTAATCTAATCTCGAAGTCTTTGTGTAGGAAATTTACGCACTAATTTACATTAAATTTTGCAGGCTATTTAAACGATTGAACGCCACTTTCCGTTTGTAAAATACTTTCTTCAAACTCACAAACACAATACTGATAATCAAAGCAATCCGACATTTCCTTTTCATATACCAGACTACCAAACACTTTACTAACAATGCCAATTCGAGGAATCACAAGCCCAATAAGCCACTGAAATCCAGCTACTAAAAATAACTTCTTATGATGTGCATTGGCAATTGTTTTAACTAAATTACTAGTACATACATATTCTCTGTTTTGAGGGTGAAAATACCCCTTAGACTCATTCAGAATAATCAAACGAATACATTCTGACAAATTGTCAATAAATATCATACTTCTTTCATTCTTTACTTTAGGAAAAAAAGGAAGTTTCATTGCAAAAGAAGCTAAACGCACATAATTTCCTTTTGCACCTTTTCCGTATACCATAGGAGGTCGGACAATAGCAAGCTTCATATTAGCCAATTCCAAACTTTCAAGTTCCTGTTCCGCCTTCATTTTACTTTTACCATAGGTTGTATTTGGTGAAAGAACTGTATCTTTTGTAATTACAACTTTTCTATCCTTTTGTTTTTGTCCAAATACACTCTGACTAGACAAATAGATAAACTGTTTCACACCGGCATCAGCTGCTCTTTTACAGCAATTTACGGCAAGATCACAATTTACTTTATAATACAACTCTTTATTCTCTTTCGTTTCTTTTCTATGAGCAATGCCAGCAACAAATACAACCGAATCTGTATCTGAAAAATCGTATGTACTCCAACTGTCATCCCTGCTGCTCAAAGAAAACATCTGCCAATCCGGACATTGTTTTTTCATCCATTCTTGGCAACATGCGCCGATATAGCTGTTCTTACCAATGAATACTACTTTTTTTATTTCACTCATAAACTTATCTTCCTTTGCCTTTATCCATAGTTCCTGTTCCACCTTCTACAACACCTTCATGCTTTAATACACTGGTAATTGTTTTAAAAAAGCATTTACAATCAAACAAAAAACTCATCTTTTCCACATATTCACCATCTAATTTTGCCTTTACCTCGATTGGCAACTCATCTCTACCATTGATTTGAGCCCACCCCGTAAGTCCCGGCACTACATCATTGGCGCCATACTTATCTCTCTCTTCAATCAAATCAAACTGATTCCACAATGCCGGTCTTGGACCTACGATACACATTTTACCGGATAAAATATTAAAAATTTGAGGTATTTCATCCAAACTGGTTTTTCGTAAGAATTTTCCCATTCGGGTTATGTATTGTTCAGGATTATCAAGCAAATGAGTCGGACAATCCTTTGGAGTATCAATTCGCATGGTTCTAAACTTTAAAATCATAAAATGCTTCTTATATCGTCCCACACGCTTTTGTTTAAATAAAATTGGTCCAGGACTGTCAATCTTTATCAATATACATAAAATCAGAAAAAAGGGTAGCAAAATCACGCACCCCACAAGCGAAATCAAAAATCCAATTCCTCGTTTTACAATCTGGTACATATTCTGACACCCTTCCTTATTCATTACTGTTCATAATATATGTTGGCACAATTTCCTGCACCATCTTCTTAATATTCTTTGTCTCATCTACAGCAGCTTCCCCTAAACGAGTGAGCTGCTCTATAAAGCTTTCTTCATCAAACTCAATTGGCTTACCAATAAAGATCAATTCATTATCGGTCTTTTTAAGTCCTTCCTCATCCATTAGAAGTTCTTCAAATAGTTTTTCCCCCGGTCTTAAACCTGTAAAAGCAATTCGAATCTCTTCATTTGGTTTAAACCCAGATAAACGAATTAAGTTAACAGCTAAATCGTAAATCTTCACAGGCTCTCCCATATCCAAAACAAAGATTTCTCCACCTTTCGCATACGCCCCTGCCTGCAAAACTAATGAGACTGCTTCCGATATTGTCATAAAATACCGAATAATATCCGGATGAGTTACTGTAACAGGACCACCATGCTCTATCTGCTTTTTAAATAAAGGAATCACGCTTCCATTACTTCCAAGCACATTTCCAAACCGTACTGCTACAAAATCGGTTTTATACTCTTTATTCATTGTCTGTATAACCATCTCACAAATACGTTTTGACGCACCCATGATATTTGTAGGGTTTACAGCTTTATCTGTGGATATCATTACAAACTTCTCCACGTCATTTTCACCTGCTGCTCTTGCAGTTTTTAATGTACCAAAAACATTATTTTTAATTGCCTCATTTGGACTATTTTCCATCAACGGTACATGTTTATGCGCTGCCGCATGGTACACAATCTGAGGACGATATGTTTTGAAAATTTCATTCATCCTATTGGTATTACGAACTGATGCTATCAAAACAACTAAATTCAATTCAGGATATTTGTATAACAATTCCTGTTGAATCTCATAAGCGTTATTTTCGTAAATATCTACAATAATAAGCATTTCTGGTTTTTTTGAAGCAATCTGACGACACAACTCACTTCCGATAGAGCCACCGCCACCAGTTACCATTATTCGCTTACCACTGACATACCCCATAATCTGGTTTAAATCTACTTTTATCTGATCTCTTCCAAGTAAATCTTCCACTTCAACTTTACGAAGACTATTGATATTCACTTCTCCATTAATCAGCTGATATACACCTGGAAGCATTCGAACACTACACTGTGTTTCCTGACAAATATGCAAAATCTTACTTCTTTCTTTTGCAGTAATAGTAGGAATAGCAACGATAATCTCATCTACAGAATATTCTTCTACAGCCTGAAGTATATAATTTCTATCCCCTACAATAGGAACACCATTTAATGCTTTACCTATTTTTTCAGGAGAGTCATCAATAAAACAAACAACTTTTCCTTCAATATACTGACTATCATGAAACTCTTTCAACATTACTCTTCCGGCATCTCCTGCACCGATAATCATAACATTTGCTGTGTTTCCCATATTAGGTAAAAAATACCTAAATTTCATTTCACCAAAAATTCGATAAGCAAATCTTTCTAATGTTAAAAATCCAATCAGAAATACAAATGTCATACAGTGAAAACTTACTGGCATACGATAAGAAATATTCCACATAACAACCCATTGAAGAATTGTAGTCAAAAAACACCCTTTAATGATATTTCCAACCTCATTTATACTGGCATATTTCCAAATGCTCTTGTACATTCCGCAAAAATAAAATAAACAAATAGAACAAACAAAATGCACAGGCATATACTTATACATTCGTTCCAAAAATTCAGGTGATATTTCGCTATAATGAAATTCAAATCGTAACCATAAAGCTAACACTGATACCAAAAAGAGTATCACCAAATCACCTAATACAATTGCCAGTGTTTCCATTTTATTTTTAATTTGAAGTCTCTTTTCATCATCCATGCGGAATACACGACCTTTCCTCTTCTTTGATAACTTGTAATTTCTTTTGTGCCATCTTTTCCGCATCATTTACTGATTACTGGTACAAAAAACTTCGAAAAATATTACTCTGTCCACTCTAAATCCGGATATTCTGCCACCCGGCCTCGTGTCAACAATTCAGCTGTTGCCTCTTTTGCCGATTTTCCTTCAAACAATACCTGATTTACAGCTTCAATAATCGGCATGGAAACATTACACTTTTCTGCTAATAACTTTGCAGCTTTTGCAGAATATACACCTTCCACCACCTGTTTTACCTCTTTCATGGCATCTTCCATACTCATGCCCTGTCCCATAAGCTCACCAGCATTGTGGTTTCTACTATGCTGGCTGGTACAGGTTACAATCAAATCACCAATTCCTGAAAGTCCAGCCAAAGTTTCCATCTTTCCACCCATGGCAATACCAAGACGAGTAATCTCTGCAATTCCCCTAGTCATAAGAGCAGCTTTCGTATTGTCTCCAAATCCTAAGCCATCTACCATACCTGCAGCCAATGCAATTACATTCTTCAAAGAACCGCCAAGTTCAATTCCCACAATATCAGGGCTGATATATACACGGAACACATTGTTCATAAATGTAGCCTGAAGAAATTCTGCTGTCTTCTTCTTCTTGGCTCCTACTACAACTGTAGTAGGGATTCCTCTGCTAACTTCCTCTGCATGACTTGGTCCTGAAAGTACAGTAATCTCTGCCTGTGGAAGTTCTTCGTTTAAAATCTCACTAAGAGTCATCAATGTAGTCTCTTCGATGCCTTTACCTACATTTACAATAATCTGACCTTCTGGAATAAGATTTTTGCACATCTTCGCAGTACTTCTCACATAAGGAGAAGCAACCGAAAATACAATCACTTCTTTGTCTTTACATGCTTCTTCAAGATCTGAGGTAACTAAAATATTGTCCGGCAAAATAGCTCCTGGCAAACGATCCTTATGTTCACGATATGTCTTTAACATATCAATCTCACTCTCAATCGCAGACCACAATGTTACGTCATGTCCATTATTTGCTAATACAATTGCCAAAGCTGTGCCCCAGCTTCCTGCTCCCAATAAACTTACTTTACTCATGCCTTCTTCTCCCCTATTTTATGTTCTGTTCCATTTAACAACCGAGCAATATTGGCTCTATGCTGAAAAAATGCAAAAAACGCAAATACAAAACTCACACAAAGCATATGAACGAAATAAGGACTATCCATATGCCATGCAAGTGTATTAATTACTAAATAAAAAGCAACTACTAGTGATCCAAGTGATACATATCTGGTCACTGCAACAATTAAAATAAACAATGACAAGCCACCTAAAATCAATGGCCAATGTGCAATTCCAAGAACAACTGCCGATGTCACTGCAATTCCTTTTCCGCCTTTAAAATGCAACCAAAATGGATAATTATGTCCAAGAACACATCCTAACCCATACCACATAGCAAATACAATCGCCAGTTCCGGATTCTCTGTAAATAGCACCAGTCGTATGATGCATATTGGAATCAGACACTTAGCAATATCTCCTGCAAATGTCATGGCACCTGCTTTTTTTCCCAATGTACGAAGTGCATTGGTACTACCTAAATTTCCGCTTCCTTCCTTGCGGATATCAATTCCATACAGTTTTCCAACAAAATATGCAGTAGAAATATTTCCCAGTAAATATCCCACTACAATACAACCTAATATTGTAGTCACTGTTGTTGAGTCCATAATTATTTGTCCTTTCTCTCACGAATGATAAATTTAAGTGGTGTTCCTCTAAACCCAAAAGCTTCACGAACTTTATTTTCAATATATCTTGTATACGAAAAATGCATCAACTGCTTATCGTTTACAAAAATAACAAAGGTTGGTGGTTTTACTGCCACCTGAGTCATATAGAAAATCTTAAGTCTCTTACCTTTATCTGAAGGAGGCTGCTGTAATGCAACTGCCTCAGCAAGAATTTCATTCAAAACTCCGGTAGCCACACGCAGACTATGATTTTCAATAACAGCATCAATAGTCTCAAATAATTTTGGCAAACGCTGTCCTGTCTTTGCAGAAATAAATAAGATTTCCGCATAAGGCATAAATGCTAATACTTCTCTTACTTTATTTGTATACTTATAAATGGTCTTATCGTCCTTCTCGATAGCGTCCCATTTATTAACTGCAATAATGACACCTTTTCCTCTTTCATGGGCAATACCTGCAATCTTTGCATCCTGCTCTGTTACACCTTCTTCTGCATCGATCATAATAACTGCCACATCACAACGCTCTACTGCAGTCACGGTACGAATAATACTGTATCGTTCGATTTCTTCTTTGATACGGCTTTTACGTCTAAGTCCTGCAGTATCAATAAACACATATTCATTTCCATTGTAAGTAACTGCTGTATCAATGGCATCACGGGTAGTTCCTGCAATATCAGAAACAATAACACGGTCTTCTCCAACGATTTTATTGATAATTGATGATTTACCAACATTTGGCTTTCCAATAACGGCAATACGAGGTCTTTCATCTTCCTCTTCAGTCAAAGCATCCTCGTCAAAATGTTTGATTACTTCATCAAGCATATCACCGATACCAAGTTTTGACTGACCTGAAATCGGCTGTGGATCTCCAAGACCTAAATTATAAAATTCATATACATCTGGCATAAACTTATCAAAGTTATCTACCTTATTTACAACTAAAACAATCGGCTTATGTGACTTACGAAGCATATCTGCCACTTTAAAGTCTGCATCCACAAGTCCCTGTCTTACATCAACTACAAACATAATAACATCTGCTGTTGCAATGGCTATTTCAGCCTGTTCTCTCATATGTTTTAACATAAGATCGCTTGTCTCCGGCTCAATACCACCGGTGTCAATCAATGTAAACTGGGTGTTTAACCAATTCACTTCCGCATAAATACGGTCGCGGGTAACACCTGGTGTATCTTTAACAATTGAAATCTGCTCTCCAGCAAGCATATTGAACATGGTTGATTTTCCAACGTTCGGCCTGCCCACAATAGCAACAATCGGTTTACTCATAATCTTCCTCCAATATCATGCGAACTAACGCGGCTCCATCTGATTTTACTATACGGATAGGTATTTGTAAAGCCTTTTCAACGTCTGAAACCGTGTAATCATCCAAAAATACACTCTCACCACTTCGAAGCATGGTATCCGGCAAAAGCAAATATTCGCCAAGCTCCACATCTTTTAATTGCTTCATAAGATCCTGCCCGGTAATAAGTCCTGCAACAGTGATTTCCTCGCCAAAAAACTCATTTCGAATAACATACACATTTACTTTTATATTTGGATACTTTTTATTGATTTCTCTGGCACAATCTTCAATCAATGGACCAGCCAGTACTCCTGTGGCTGCCGACACTGTCTTTTCAACAAGGCTACCCTCACATTCCTCCACAGCTGCCACTACCTCATCCAAAAAGGACCGTACCATACCAACACCATTTTCAATCTGTCCGTACCCTTCATAATATTCTTCTTCCGGAATAGGTAACCCTGCCGTAATATACCACTCATCACTGGCAAATACAAATCTGGTACCAAACTTTTCAAGACATTCCTGCTGAAATTTATGAATCTGTCCAAGAACCACCGCCGACTCTTCTTTATTGAATTTCTCTAGTGGAACCAATCCTTCCCGGTACTTTGTCTTACCAAAAGGCACAACAGACAAACTTCTCATATATGGATACATTCCCATAAGCTCCCTGATAGAAAAATCCAATTCTTTTCCGTCGTTTACCCCTTTACAAAGTACAATCTGGCTGTTCATCTCAATGCCGCCTTCATAGAGACGTCGCACTTTTTTCAGAGCCTCTCCTGCAAAACGGTTATGAAGCATCTTACATCGAAGTTCCGGATTCATAGTTTGAATCGAAACATTCACCGGCGACAATTTGTATAAAATAATACGTTCTAAATCTTCGTTGCTCATATTTGTAAGGGTGATATAATTTCCCTGCAAAAAAGATAATCTGGCATCATCATCCTTAAAATAAAGAGTTTCCCTCATCCCCGGTGGCATCTGATCAATAAAACAAAACATGCATTTGTTTGTACATGAGCGATAATGGTCCATGAGACTCTCTTCAAATTCAATCCCCAAGTCTTCTTCGAAATCTTTCTCAATTTCTATTTCCCATTCTTCTCCATCCGGCTTTTCAATTAATACAACAATATATTCATCATTACAATAATAATGATAATCAAATATATCTTTTATCTTACAATTATTAATCGTTAATAAAACATCCCCTGGTTCAATCTCCATCTCCTCAGCGATACTTCCATGAAGTACCTTGGTTATTTTATGTCCTGATTTCATAAAAATTCATCCTATCTCTGAAAAAAGGACCACAAATCGTGGTCCCTTTAGAAATTCAAGTCTCGTCCCCGACTGAGACAAGTTTGTTATAACCTCTCTCTTCGCTTAGAGGAAGAGGTCTTATCCGACTGAGATAAATTATTTTCTTAATCCTAACTTCTGGATCAAAGCACGATATCCTTCCAAGTCAGTCTTCTTTAAGTATGCAAGTAAGTTTCTTCTCTGACCTACCATCTTTAAAAGACCTCTTCTTGAATGATGATCTTTCTGATTATCTTTCAAGTGTGCATTTAACTCGTTGATTCTCTCTGTTAATAATGCAATCTGAACTTCTGGAGAACCTGTATCTCCTGCGTTTCTTCCGTACTGAGCAATAATCTCTGCTTTCTTTTCTTTACAAATCATATCTTTATCCTCCTAAAAAATGCCCACTACCAAGTATAAGGTCGGATGTTCCATACACCGAGCAGGGGGTTAATCAATTACTAAGTTATGATAACATAGTTTTATTGGATTGTAAACCCACAAAATTCATACCAAAGGCTTTATCCTTATACATTTGCTTTTTCAGAAGCTCCACATTTTTAAATTTCTGTTCTGGACGGACAAATTTCAAAAGTTCTGTTCGAACTTCTTTTCCGTACAAATCTCCTGAAAAGTCAAAAATATTCGTCTCAACACCTACCACCGCTTCGCCATTCACTGTAGGTTTTTTTCCCACATTTGTGATGCCATAATACACTTTGTTTTCAATTAGAATTTTCGAAACATACACGCCTAAAGGCGGCAAAATCTTATGTTCTCCAACTGCCTGATTGATAGTAGGCATATCTATGGTACGACCAAGTTTCTGTCCATGAAGTACTTCTCCTTCAAAGGCATAAGGAACACCAAGCAATTCCTCAACAAGTTCCATATTTCCATTTTGAATTTCTTCCCGAATTCTAGTACTACTTACAACCTTTTCTTCCTGTTCCAGCTTGTTAAAAGCAATTACCTTGAAGCCATACTGATCTGACAATGCTTTTAATAAACTAACATCACCTTTTCTCTTATGTCCGAAGTGAAAATCTTTGCCAATGACAATTAGTTTTGCATCCAGTTTTTTTACAATCACTTCTTTCACAAATTCTTCCGGTTCCATAGACGCAGTTTCTGCAGTAAATGGATAAGAAATCAAAGTATCAATACCCAGTTTTTCCAGTTTTTCAAACTTTTCCTCAAAAGAATCTATAAGTTTCACCTCGGAATTTGAAAAAAGATTTGAAGGGTGCAAAGCAAAGGTAAATACTACCGATTTTAACTCTTTATGAGCTACAACCTCAGAAATCAACAAACGGTGACCTTTATGAATACCATCAAACTTTCCAAGACATACTGCTGTATTTTTCAATTGAAATTTATCTGTATTATAAATGTGTTCCATGATTTCCTCCATTATAGAAACATTTTCACTGGCTTATAAGCCTTCATTCCTTCATTCCAAGCATAAATTCCCATAAACTTTCCGTTACTGTCATAAATACGGTATTGTTCTTTCTTTCCATCTTCCATGGCAATGAGCTGATTTTTATACAATGCATTTCCATTGTACACAAGCCTGTCGGCTTCTTTTTTCGTCTGCATTGCTGCATATTCAAATAACACTTTGTCTGGTTCCAAAATATAATCTTCAATCTGATCTGAAGCCTTTAATTCTTCAATCTTTTGTAATGTCAGACTGTCTTTCAGTTCAAATCGACTGACTTTCGTTCGCAATAACTCTTTCATGCAAGCGCCACAACCAAGTGATTGCCCAATGTCATGACAAAGAGTACGGATATATGTTCCCTTCGAACAAAAGATTTTCATTCGAACTTCATTTTCTTCTAAATTCCACTCAAGAATATCTATCTCATGTATACAAACATGGCTTGGTTTTCGTTCAACCACTTTTCCTTCTCTTGCCAATTCATACAATTTTTTTCCATTGATTTTCTTTGCGGAATACATAGGGGGTATCTGATCATATTCGCCCACAAAAGACATAATCGCCTGTTTGATTTCTTCTTTGTCACAGGAAACATTTTTTTCAGCAAGAACTTCACCAGAAATATCTTGCGTATCTGTCTCCTTACCTAAAAGCATGACTGTCTCATAAGTTTTACTTTTATCCGTCAACATATCACATAATTTCGTAGCACTTCCAAGACAAATCGGCAAAACACCTTCTGCATCAGGATCTAAGGTTCCTGTATGTCCAATCTTTTTTTGTCGAAGAATACCTCTTAATTTAGCAACTACATCATGAGATGTAAAACCTTTTTCTTTATATACATTAATAATTCCGTCCATAAATAATTCCTTTACGTTTAAAATCTGCTGTTAACGCAGCTGCTTTTACAGAAACAACACCTACTGACAACGCTTTTAAAGCAAAAAGCACCCCCGCCCCTTTTTACGAATGGTGTCGGGAATGCTTCATAAACTTAACATATCTGCAATTGATTGTTAATCTGCTCTAACAATGCATTTACTACATCATAATAACTTCCACTCATTGAACAGCCAGCAGCCTTAATATGCCCACCGCCGCCAAACATAGTAGCTATCTTACTTACATCAACCATATCATTTGCCCGCATGCTTACTTTATAAACCATAGGTGATGTTTCATGAAGGAAAATTGCGACTTCAACACCTTGTGTGATTCGCATCTGTTCCACGATGCCCTCATAATCTTCACTGGTAGCCTCGTAAAACGCCTCCACTTTCTGGCTGATACAACCTATAACAACCTTTCCATCCAATACAAGAATACTCTCCATCAAAACCCGACCAAGAATCTGATTTTGTTTATAAGTCTTGCTATAAAATGTCTTATCGATTAAATCTGTGGTCTCCACACCTTTTTCGATTAAAACACCGGCAATTTCCATGGTTCTTCTTGATGTATTGCTATATTTAAACACACCACTGTCATGCACCATTCCTAAGTATATTGCAGTTGCAATATCTTTATTCAACTTATCCTCGTCTAAAATTTCAAAAAGCACTTCCGATGCTGAGCTGGCTTTTGGTGCTATAAAATTGTATTTTGCATATCCAACATTGCTAATATGATGATCAATACAAACCGTATCCTTAGCCTGTTCAAACAACATATAGGAATCCCCAAGCCTCTCTGCATCACTGCAATCCATAGCAATAAACAAATCCGCCTGTTTTAAATGTTCAAATCCTACTTCATACTCATCTGCTTGAAACAAATAGGCAAAACTTTTTGGCATATATTCTAAATACACCGTAATTGTTTTTTCCGGGTATACGCTTCTTAAATATCTTGTGATCCCCATACAAGAACCTATGCAATCTCCATCCGGTCTGATATGACCGGCAATTGCGATGCTGTTTGCCTCTGAAACAGCATCCCAAAATTTCGATTTATTCATTCTCTTCCCCATCCTCATCATTGTTAAGGTCTTTATTTACCTCATCGATCAATTGAGACATATGAACACCGTATTCAATAGATTCATCCATGTAGAAACGTAGTTCCGGTGTATTTCTCAAGTTGATTGTGCTCGCTAGCTGTCTACGGATAAATGGTGTAGCACTCTTTAGACCTTCCAAAGTTGCCTGCTTTTTCTCATCTGAACCAAACACACTGACATAAACTTTTGCCTGCTTCAAATCTGGTGTTACTTCTACTGCAATGACAGAAGTCAAAGGATCGATTCGTGGATCCTTCATCTCCTGACTGATAATCTTACTTAGTTCCCTTTGTACTTCCATGTTAATACGGGTATTTTTAATACTGTTTTTTCTCATGGCAATACCCTCCAATCATTATATTATCTTGGCACTTCTTCCATTACATAAATTTCAACCTGATCTTCTTCTTTAACTTCATTGAAGCCTTCAAATACAAGACCACACTCATATCCTGCCTTAACTTCTTTTACATCATCCTTAAATCTCTTAAGTGAATGTAAATCTCCTTCGTGGATTAACTCACCTTCACGGGTGATTCTAACCTTAGAACCACGCACAATCTTACCATCCAATACATAAGAACCTGCAATTGTACCAACGCCTGATGCCTTGAAAATCTGACGAACTTCTGCGTGTCCGATTACCTTTTCTTCGTAAACTGGATCTAACATACCCTTCATGGCAGCTTCCACATCTTCGATAGCGTTGTAAATAACTTTATACAATCTTAAGTCAACGCCTTCTGTATCAGCCATGTCTTTTGCTGTTGCATCCGGTCTTACGTTAAATCCGATGATAATAGCATTTGAAGCACTTGCAAGTGAAACGTCTGATTCGTTAATTGCACCTACGCCACCGTGAATAATACGGATTGCAACTTCCTCGTTTGAAAGCTTAAGTAAACTCTGTTTTACGGCTTCTACAGAACCCTGAACGTCAGCTTTTACGATTAAGTTAAGTTCTTTAATATTTCCAGCCTGAATCTGATCAAACAATCCATCCAATGATAATCTTGATTTTGTATCTGCAAGTAACATTTCACGACTTTGTTTAATATAAACTTCCGCAATATTTCTTGCTTCTTTATCATTGTCTGCCACAAGCATAACTTCACCTGCTTCAGGCACTTCATTCAAACCTAAAATCTCAACTGGTGTAGAAGGTGTTGCCTCTTTTACTCTTCTTCCCTTATCATCGATCATGGCTCTTACTTTACCGTATGCCTTACCGATAGCAACAGAATCACCTACATGCAAAGTTCCTTTTTGAACAAGAACAGTTGCAACCGGACCTCTACCCTTATCAAGCTGAGCCTCAATAACGATACCTCTTGCTTCACGATTAGGATTTGCCTTAAGTTCCATAACTTCTGCTGTTAAAAGAATCATTTCAAGCAAATCTTCAATACCCTGACCACTCTTAGCTGATACAGGTACAAATGCTGTTGTACCACCCCAGTCTTCAGCAATCAATTCGTACTCTACTAATTCCTGTTTTACACGCTCAATATTTGCGCTCTCTTTATCGATTTTATTTACTGCAACGATAATTTCAACACCGGCAGCCTTAGCATGACTGATAGCTTCTACTGTCTGTGGCATAACACCATCATCTGCAGCAACAACCAAAATTGCAATATCTGTAGACTGTGCACCACGCATACGCATAGATGTAAAAGCCTCATGTCCAGGTGTATCAAGGAATGTAATCTTTTCTCCATTTACAGAAACCATATACGCACCGATATGCTGTGTAATACCACCTGCTTCTCTATCTGTTACATTTGTCTTACGAATAGAGTCAAGAAGTGATGTTTTACCATGGTCAACGTGTCCCATAACACAAATTACAGGAGGACGTTTCTTCATTTTGCTTTCGTCTTCTTCTTCCTCTTTCAATAACTCAGCGATTACATCAACCTTTTCTTCCATTTCTGCAATTACATTGTATTCAAGTGCAATTTCTTCCGCTTCTTCAAATGTAATCTCATGATTGATTGTAACCATTTTACCTTGCATAAACAGTTTTTTAACAACTGCTGAAGGCTGTAATTTTAATTTATCTGCAAATTCCTTAATAGTCATAACCTCAGGAAGAGTAATTGTCTTAATACTATCTTCCGGTTCTTTTTCAACCACTACAGGCTTTGGCATAATAAATGCTCCCTTTCTGTTTGGATCTTTCTTTGGTTTCTCCATAGGCATTTCATCCTCGTAATCCCTACGGTTCTTCTTTTTGTTATTGTATCCGTTTCCATTTCTCTGAGCGTTATTTCTTCCACCAGATTTTTCAGCCGGTTTATCAAATACAACAGATGCAAATGGATCTTTGTTAAATCCACCACCATTACGATCATTGCCTCTGTTAAAACCGCCTCTATCATTGTTTCTGTTGAAACCTCTGTCATTACGATCATTTCTGTCATTGTTCTTGTTAAATCCTCTGTCGTTTCTGTCATTGTTTCGATTGGAGCCTCTATCATTTCGATCGTTTCTGTCATTATTTTTATTGAAACCTCTGTCATTTCGATCGTTTCTGTCGTTATTTCTGTTAAAGCCTCTATCATTTCGATCGTTACGATTTTTATTGAAGTTTCCACCGTTTCTATCATTTTTATCATTATTACGATTGAAACCACCATTATTTCTATCATTTCGGTCATTGTTTCGATTGTTACCACCATTATTTTTATCACTGTTTTTGGCAGCACCTTTATCCTCGTGATTAGCCTTTTCGCTTTTTGGTTCTTTCTTTTCTTCTTGGACTTCTTTGATTATTTCCTTTTTCTCCACTGTATCCTCTTTCTTTGCTTCTTCTTTCTTCTCAACCGAAGCTTTCTTTTCTTCCGCATCTTTCTGCTTTGGTTCTTCTACTTTATTTTCTGTAGCTTTCTTGTTTGAAGTATCTTTCTTTTCATCATTTTTCTTTTCTTCTGCCTGCTTTTCCGTTTTTTGAGTTTCGCTCTTTTCTTCTGATTGCTTTTCTACTTTTGTGCTTTCTTTTTTCTCAGTTTTTGTTTTCTTTTCTTCCTTAGCATGTGCTGTTTCACTCTTTGAATTCTCTGGAAGTGGTTTAAAGTTTTTAATGATAAATGCTATCGCATCATCTTCAATATTGCTATTGTGACTCTTTACTTCATAACCATTTTCATTTAGAGCTTGAACCAACTCCTTACTCGGTCTGTTAAGGCTTTTTGCTATTTCATAAACCTTCATCTTTGTTGCCATATGCCATACCTCTTTCCTGCAATATTCTTTTACACGTTCTATTTATGTCATTACCGTTTATCAACAGTCTTTTCCGTTTTCGAATTGTTTCATAATCGCTTTCGAAAATCCATCATCTAACACCGCAACCGATGCACGAAATTGCTTTCCGATCACATGCCCTAATTGTTCTTTCTTGCACATAGTAAACATAGGAACATGGTAATATTCGCACATATTTCTAAACATCTTTTTAGTGTTATCGGATGCATCCTCCGCAACAATTACTATTTTTGCTTTTCCTTCTTTGACAGCTTTTTCTGTCATAAATTCACCGCTCGTTACTTTTCCGGCCTTTGTTGCCAATCCCAAATAACCAACTATCTTCTCAGCGTTCAAGCAATTCCAACTCCTTTTCTAATAAATCATATATCTCAGTTGGAATAGAAACCTTCAGACTTCGCTCCAACGCCTTCGTTTTCTTTGCTTTTTTCAAGCAATCCGCAGATTGACAAATATATGCACCTCGACCATTTTTCTTTCCAGTCGTGTCAATCACTATGTCATCCTCCGGAGTTTTAATGATACGAATTAGATCAGTTTTATTTTTCATTTCATTACATCCAACACATTGTCTTGTAGGAATTTTCTTCTGCGACATAGTAATACACTCCTTTTATAGTCTCATATATTTTCTATTCTTCTACTGGCTCTGATGGTGTCAATCCCACCTGTGACTCGCTCTTAATATCAATCTTAAAGTTTGTTAGTCTTGCTGCCAATCTTGCATTCTGCCCTTCCTTACCGATTGCCAATGACAATTGATAATCAGGTACTACAACTTCTGCACTCTTTTCTTCTTCGTTTACAGTAACTGAAACAACTTTTGCAGGACTTAATGCATTTTCAATAAGAACTGCTGGATTCTCACTCCAGTTAATGATATCGATTTTCTCACCACGAAGTTCTTCAACAATAGCATTTACTCTGGCACCATTTACTCCGACACATGCTCCAACCGGATCCACGTCTTTTTCATCGGTCCAAACTGCCATCTTTGTTCTAGAACCTGCTTCTCTGGCAATACTCTTAATCTCAACTGTTCCATCTTTTACTTCAGCAACTTCTGCCTCGAACAGACGCTTAACAAGTTCAGGATGAGTTCTTGATACAGTAACCTTTGGTCCCTTTGGTGTGTCTTTTACTTCTACAATGTACAACTTAATTCTTTCTGTTGTCTTATATCTCTCACCTTTCACCTGCTCATTTTCAGTAAGAATGGCATCAACTTTTCCAAGGTTTACGCTTACGTTGTTACCAACATAACGCTGAACAATACCAGTTACCAACTCTTTTTCCATTCCGTAATACTGCTCATAAAGTCCTTTTCTTTCTTCTTCACGAATTTTCTGAACAACTACCTGCTTTGCTTTCTGTGCTGCAATACGTCCAAAATTCTTAGGAGTAACCTCGATACGAACAATTTCTCCAATTTCCTTCTTAGGGAATTTAACTTTTGCTTCTACTGCATCAATCTGTGTAACAGGATCTTCTACAGTCTCTACGATTTCCTTTTCAGCAAATACAGAAACATTACCATTTTCTCTGTCAATGTTTACTACAATGTTGTCGCTCTTTCCATAATGGTTTTTACATGCTACCAATAATGAATTCTCAAGTGCTTCTAAAAGAATATCTTTGCTAATTCCTTTCTCTTTTTCGATTTGATTTAATGCTAGGATTAAATCTGAATTTCCTTTCGCTCTCATGTTTTTTCCTCCTAATTTAATAATCTATTTAAGCTCTAAGGCTGTTTATTCTGTAAACATAAAATATTATATTTTTCTATCTATCGTTAATTAAAAACTACCTTTATCTCCAGTTCAAACTCACGCTATCATTTGTATATCGACATATAACGCTCAAACATTTATCATCCGCATCTTAGAAATGAACCGCCAATCGGATGATTGCAACCTCTTTTCTGTCCAATTCCAAATAATCTTCTTCTGTATCCTGTTCATCAAATGCAAGATATAGTTTTTCTTTATCAAAATTCTTAAGCCAACAAAAAAAATCTTTTTCCTTTACTGCTTTACCTTTTTCGTCATATAATTCAATTGCTTTGTATAGCTTTACTTCTACTTCTTTTCCAATATTTCTTTGAAAATCTTTTTCCTTCTTTAATTGTCTTCCAAGACCAGGCGAACTCACTTCTAAAATATAAGCATCCGGAATAAAATCCTCTCTGTCTAACAATTCGCTCAATTCTCGGCTGACATCTTCACAATCATTGATAGTGATGCCACCCTCCTTATCAATGTAGGCACGCAAATACCAAGTAGAACCTTCTTTTACATATTCAACATCTACCAGTTCAAATTTTCTCTTTTCAACCAAAGGTAGAATAAGTGCTTCTGTTCTATTTTCATAGTCTTCTCTTGCTCCCATAAATCCTCCTATACATAATCAATGTTATCAGGTCCCCATTTTCATCTAAAATGAAATCAAACATAAGACATGTGGGTTAATGCGAAAAACAGTAAATGAAAAGAGTGGACATTTGTCCACTCTTACTCATAACGTCATCCTGTAGCAACTAAATTGTTGCATGCAAGCGGGTGATGGGAATCGAACCCACGTATCTAGCTTGGAAGGCTAGTGTTCTACCATTGAACTACACCCGCATGGTGCCTCAAACACAATAAACATTGTATCAGAGACACTTTTATTTGTCAACACTTTTTTTAAATTATTTTTAAATTCTTTTCTTTTTCCAAGAATTCGTCTTTATAACATGAGCAATAAACAATGTAACAACAGAACCACCAAATACCGCCCAGTCAATCCAATCTTTTCCTAAAATTGCGCAAGCAAGAAGAATAATATCAATAATAGCCATAAATATTACACGATTTTTCTTACGATTAATTGCAGCAATCCAAACAAGTCCTAATAAAATAAATGGTATCATAAAGTAATGCCATAAACAGGCTTCTTTTTTATCCATCATTTTATCCCAATAACTTGCCTGCTCTACTGGAGCAGCTGTCGCAATTGGTTCTTCAGAAGTCGGAGTAAAACACAATGCGTAAAAATCAGACTTTACTGCATTAATTGTAATCGTTTCCTGATATTCATCCTGATCTTCAAAAGAATCTCCAGCAACGCTCTTAGAACCGATTAAACAATACTCTCCTTCCTGTATCATGTAATCAGACAAAATATCTACTCTTACACCAATAGGATTGTTAAATTTCTTAATGGTTTCCCATTCTTTTGTTGTTAAATTTTTCTTTTCAACTGTAATCTGAACGTAACCACGCAATTCCATAAATAATGTTTCCGCCATACATTCATTTATGTTTTCCTCAAGTTTATTCATGGACTTTTTGCTTATTTCTGTTTCAGCAGCATTGTGGAATGTAATTCTAAGTTCCATATTTGTTCCTGCTGCCATTGCAGCTTTTTCCTCTTCACTAAAACATGCATTAAACAATTCCAAACTAGAAACAACACATGTATTTGCCATAACATCTCCAGAACTTACATCGATATTCTGCGAATCACTTTCCGTTCCACTCTGCTGTTGCGGTTCCTGAGTTGTCTCTGTTAGTACTTCCTATCCGTCAGCATCTTTCTCATCCTTCACTACGGTTGTAAAAAAACATCCTTGTCCGTAAGTAAAATACGTACTATCTGAAATAGCCTTATCCTCAATTTCCAATTCACCGTTATCCGTAGTTGTTGTCTCTATTTGTGTTGAATCAACTGTATGAAAAACTGTATTTGTCATAGCATTTACCGGTATTTGATTCACTAATGACGCACCTAAAAGTACCGCCCCTAACAAACTAGCTATTCTTTTTTTCTTCATCTTCACTCCTACCTTTCTTGTTCCAAACCTCACCACTTTTAGTCAAGCCTTGCTCAAGCTACCACATGATGTAAATTTCCACATGGTAATTTTTTCAAGGCTGAATTAAATCTCGACCATATGATTTTATCATCATCCAACCGTAAAGTAAACCCTCATGTCAGTCTTTTTCTAACAACACCATTAAATATCCACTCAAAATTTTTAATATAAGAATTTTTCTTGTCATATAATTCTTCTCAACGTATAATAAGATATTGAAACAAACACTAATAAAGTTAGAAACAAACGAAAGGAGTTTTTACACTATGAAATATAAATCAACAAATGAATTAGCTACATTTTCTTTTAAAGAGGCTGTCATTGCCTCTATCTCCGCAAACAGCAATACTGTTACTTTAGATTTGGATAACATTACAATCCTTGCCGCAAACAGTAACAACCGCGACATTAGAGATATGCGTGCAAACAATGTGGTTCTTACATTCACAGAGGCAAGCATAACAAAACTTTATCAGGAAAGCTATAATATTTACGACGCTGATAATAACTTAAAAGAAACAGTTCCAGAAAGAATAATCGCACCTGAAACCTATGGTGATTTCTTTAAAAGCATGCAGCAAGATGAAGAATTCTTAATTTATGACATTGAAAAGATTTCAGAAAATTCATATAAGCTAAACATCGACGGATTATATGATACTTTCGTCATGGAAGTACAAGCTACAGATAATACTGTTGAATGGGATCGTTTTCTTAGCAAGTAACTGTATGCCAGAAGGCGAACACTCCACTTGTAGCATTCACCTCCTGGCATATTAAAACCGTCACTAAGTTAAATACATTTCCATCTGCTTTTTCGTCCACTGAATCTGTTTTTCCAAGTCTTTCGCAGACAATCTTAATGCTCCCTGCTGCATAATAATCACCTGTTCTAATCCATCTGAAGTTGCAACGGTCACTTTATGTTTTTTTCCAATCTCATGAGTCACTTTTTCGATATACATATCAGCAGTTTCTGCTTCCTTTGTGAATACCACATGAATGTTATGGTATTTTTCCACACTTCCTGGATTTCCCTTAACTTTATATGCATCAAATACTACAATCACATGTTGTTTCGTATACCCTTGATAATTACAAAGTTCCTCCATAAGCTTCATTCTCGCCCCATCCAGACTGTCTTTTGCAAGCTCATTTAACTCTTCCCATGAAAAGATAATGTTGTATCCGTCAACAAGAAGATACTCTTCCTGTTTCTTTACAGGTTTTGGCTCTTTCTGATACTTTTGGTCACCCGGATTTTTCGGTGCAGATGCCGGACGCAATGTTTTACGTTCTTCCTGACTATAATACACATTGCCATAATCATCAAAACGTTTCTTTTTATCTCCAAATTCCCGCTTCATAATCTCCTGCAAATCTGCTTCCTGACGTTCCAATGTTTTTTCACTTGGACGTTTTGCCTGCAAACTAATCTCAGGCATTTCTGTCTGTCGGTTTAAAGGACTCTCCACATGCATATAATCGTATACTTCATTCCACGGCACTATAAAGCCCGCACCATGAGCACAAAATACCGAAGATGTAGGATTTTCTAAATCCATTTCGCTATCATAACCTATGGTTTCCACCACTTCTTCCTGATTATGACATGGAAAATATCCAAGAAGTTCTAAATCAAGCTTACCCTTTCCATGGGTGTAAGAAGTAACTTCTCTAATATATCCACGCATACATGCCACCGGTGCTTTTCCTTTCAGAATGGCTGTTTCATCATTCTGATCCGGTGCATCAAATTCACCATTCATCCGCTGGATATCCATCATAGCCCGTCCTAAATGTTCTGCCGGCAATTCTAAACAAAATTCATAATACGGCTCTAAAACTACACTTTCAGCCATTTTAAGTCCTTGACGAATTGCACGGTAAGTCGCCTGTCTGAAATCTCCGCCTTCTGTATGCTTATTATGGGCACGACCGGCAATAATGGTAATCTTCATATCCGTGATTGGAAAACCTGTTAACACTCCAAGATGTTCCTTTTCCTCTAAATGGGTATAAATAAGCCTTTGCCAGTTTTTGTCCAGTTCATCTTCACTACAGTCCATAAAAAATTGCATACCACTTCCCGTTTCACCGGGTTCCAATAACAAGTGGACTTCCGCATAATGTCTTAAAGGTTCAAAATGCCCTACACCTTCCACTGTATTTTTAATAGTTTCCTTGTATACCATTCTTCCATCGTCAAAGGAAATATGATACCCAAACCGTTCATAAACCACAGACCGTATGATTTCCATCTGCACTTCACCCATAAGCTGCATATAGATTTCACCTAATTTATCATTCCATACAATGTGAATCTGTGGATCTTCCTCAGCCAATACCTTAATATCCCGATAAACTACAGAAGCATTATCCTCTGGTTCTAACATAACCCGATAAGTAAGTACCGGTTCCAACACCGGAAGATTTTTTTCTTTTTCCTCACCGAGTCCCTCACCGGGATATGTTTTGGTAAGTCCGGTAACAGCACATACTTCTCCGGCACACACTTCATTTACGGTATCAAACTTCTCTCCTGAATACAACCGTATCTGATTTACTTTTTCCTCCCATGTGTTATCCTTGTCTGACAATACATCTTTTACTTTCAAAGAGCCACCGGTAATCTTTAAATAAGTCAAACGTTCATCATGCTTATCTCTTGCAATCTTAAACACTCTGGCACTAAATGAGTCCTTATATTTTTTAGTAATCGTATACCGTTTCATGGTATCAAGAAAAGCCTCAATTCCGGCATTTTTCAGTGCCGAACCAAAAAGGCATGGAAATAAGCATCTTTCTTTCACCATATTACAAAGAGTCTCAAAGGAAACCTCTCCATTTTCCATAAATTCTTCCAATGCTGTTTCATTACACATGGCAATTTCTTCATGTATTACATCTTTTTCCTGCCATGCTTCATCAGAAAAATCCACGATTTCGTCTCCCAAACGTTTCTTTAATTTCATAAGAATATCATTCTTATCGTCATGAACCAAATCCATTTTATTCACAAAAATAAA
>CADBNB010000102.1 GCA_902795895.1 uncultured Lachnospiraceae bacterium
ATTTCTTTGGCAAAAATGATTCCAAATAGCAAAATCTATTTAACCGACATTTCAGATAAAGCTTTAAAAGTCGCTAAAGAAAATGTTATAAACATTTTAGGCGCAAAAAATAACGTTGATTTACTACTTGGCGATATGCTTGAACCACTCGAAAATAAGAGCATAGATGTCATTGTTTGCAATCCGCCTTATATCGAAGATGAAAAAACGATTGATTCTCGAACTTGGAAGCAGGAACCACATTTAGCTTTACTAGCAAAACCAGACACTCAATTTTATGAAAGGTTGTTAAAATTACAACCAGTAGTTACTAATCAAAAATTTCTTATTGCTTTCGAAATTGGAGAGGATATGGAAGATAGGCTAACTCGGTTAGTTAATCAGTACTGTAAGGGTTGCGAATATTCTTTTGAAAAAGACATATATGGTAAAACTAGATTTTTATTTATAAAACATCAATAATGTATATGTAATTGGAGATTTAAATATGAAAATTGCAATTGGTTCAGATCATGGTGGCTTTGCCCTAAAAGAAGACTTAAAACAATACTTATTAAATAGCGGTTATGAAGTCGAAGATGTTGGAACTTATTCTTTAGATTCTTGCCATTATCCAGAATTTGCTTTTAAATGTGCGAATTTAGTCAGTAAAGGCGACTGCAGATTCGGTGTTATTGTTTGCACAACTGGAGAAGGTGTTGTGATGGCAGCTAATAAAGTTAAAGGCATAAGAGCCGGTCTTGCTTATAATATCGATGTTTCACGATTAATGCGCGAGCATAATGACGCTAACATCATCGCTTTTGGCGCTAAATATGTTTCCAAAGAAGAAGCGATTGCTAGATTAGAAGCATTTTTGAGTGCAAAGTTTTTAGAAGGCCGTCATCAAATCAGAGTGCAAATGATAAAAGACGCTGAAAAGTAAAAAAATCGGAAAAAATAAGAAAATCCCCCTATTGGTATAATAGAGGGTTTTTATTTTGGAAGATTATATCTGTCCTGTTTGCGGAAATAAAGATTGGCGATCAATCGGTTTAAGAAACGGAAAACCATATTGCCGAAAGTGTATTGCCTTTAAGGGCCAGGAACCAACAAATAGTTTTTCTTATAGAAAAAATGCACCAATTAAACTTGATTATAAGCTATCAGATGAGCAAAGAGAACTGTCAAAAAGATTGGTGAATAACATCATAACAGGAGTGGATAGTTTGGTTTATGCTGTCTGTGGCTCAGGAAAGACCGAGATTTGCCTAGGAGCAATTCAACATTGCATCATTTCTGGATTAAAAGTTGGATTTGCAGTTCCAAGAAGAAGTGTTTGCTATGAACTGTATTTAAGATTCAAAAGCATTTTTGTGGAAAATAGTGTGATTGCTGTTTTTGGTGGGCATCATAAAAGGCTTGAAGCAGACATAGTCTGCTTAACAACGCATCAACTATTTAGATATGACAACTATTTTGATTTATTGATAATGGATGAAATAGATGCTTTTCCTTACAAAGGCAATGAGGTGTTAGAAGCTCTTTTTAAAAGATCAGTTAAAGGAAGATACATTCTTCTAACAGCAACTCCTTCCAAATCTTTATTGAAAGAATATCAAAAGCCAGGAAAAGATTTATTAAAACTTTTTATTCGCTTTCATCGCCATCCGTTGCCGGTTCCAGAAGTCGTTATAGGCAACGATTTAAAAATACACTACAAACTGATTAAGTATATTAAGTATTTTTTGGACAACGGTAAGAAACTTTTTATATTCGTTCCAACCGTTGATCAATCGATAAAGTTGGCTAAAGTATTAGGCCTATTTTTTCATAATGGAACATATATCAATTCTAAAAGAGAAAACAATGAATCTTTAATCGAAGAATTTAAGAATGGCAAGTACGATTATTTGGTGACAACAGCGGTCTTAGAAAGAGGAGTTACGATAAAAGATTTGCAAGTTATTGTGTTCCATGCCGATAGTGAAATTTATGATGATCACGCATTAATTCAAATAGCCGGTAGAGCAGGAAGAAAAAAAGACGCGCCAGAAGGGAAGGTGATTTTCATTGGAAAAAGAAAAACAGAGCATATGGAAAGAGCGATTAATGAGATTGTTACCGCCAATAAAGAACTGCAAAATATGCTTCAAGGAGATAAAAATTGATGACATGTGTCGCTTATTTGATAAGGATATATGTATTTGTCAGCAATGTCAGAAACTAATCGAACCAAAGTTCATTAGTTTTAAAGCAAGCGGCTATAAAGCATTAGCGTTTTATGACTATAACGAGTTCATAAAACAACAGATCTATTTATTCAAAGGATGCTTTGATTATGAGATGAAAGATATATTCCTTAATCTATTTATAAAAGAGATAAAACTCTACTATAGTCGATATGTAGTTATACCAATTCCTTCTTATTCTAAAGACGATGAAATAAGAGGCTTTAATCATGTGGTGGAAGTGTATAAAAACATTGGCGTTAGGTTATTACCGATTATTGAAAAAACTGCCCATTTTAAGCAAGCCGAAAACAGCGCAAAAAAGAGGCAAGATATCAAAAAGCATTTAGCTTTAAAAGAACAAGTTGACTTGAGTAAACAAAGGGTACTTTTAGTTGATGATATTTACACTACAGGTTCAACAATGGCGGCATCGATAAAGCTGATTGAAAAGTTAAATCCAAAAGAAATTAGAGTCCTTGTTTTAGCAAAAACAAACGATAAAGATTATAAAAAACCTAATACAAATAATAGTTTGCATTAGACAACAACTCTTTACATTGCTATTATATTTAAGCGAATGCACGAAATTCTTTTATAAAAGAAAGGCACACCATTTGTGTGATTGGTATTAAATTATGGGATTTTTTGACAGAAGACTCCTTAAGAAATATTGGAAGGAAGCAGATAAAGTTATTGCTTATGAAAGTAAGATGGCTGCTTTATCAAATGAAGAACTCCAAGCTAAGACACCTTATTTTAAAGAACTCTTAGCTCAAGGCAAGTCTTTAGATGATATTAAATATGAAGCTTTTGCGGTTGCGAGAGAAGCCGCCAAGCGTTGTATTGGTGAATTCCCATATAAAGTTCAAATTATTGGTTCATTAGTTTTACATGCTGGCGATGTTGCCGAAATGAAAAC
>CADBNB010000103.1 GCA_902795895.1 uncultured Lachnospiraceae bacterium
AAATCTCTGAATTCAAAACTTTTTTAAACTCTTCATTTCCACGATTTAAAAAAATCCCCATATTATCCGCTCCTAACCGTTCTTGTCTATTACGTCATTCTCGTCAACGACCGCAACAGGCTATCATCTATACTTTAGTATAACGGATAAATCAGCTTTTGGAAACTGTTTTTAGGGATATTTTCAGATGGTAAATGTTTTTAGATACAAAAGCACCCTTAACAACTCACCGTATGGTCCACAAGAATATTCTTCATTTACGTTACCATCTTACTTCTTCGTCCCCTGAACATCCTGTCCATACTGATTTTTCCAGTTCTTTCTTTTCCAGTCCCATTGTCTTTTCGGCTCATTCCAAGGTCCGTTTCCAAATGTAAAATCACACTCCCCATTTGGACAATAGCAGCCATCTGCTTCTAAGATACATGATGGACCGTTTACCCAATCAGAATTATAGTGAATTTTCATCACAGGCTTTGTCCCGCACAAAGGACATATGAGTATTTCTTCAACATCTTCCCATGTTGCCATTTTACATCAACTCCTTTTTCCCATTTTCAACCACTATCATAACACAAAACACTATTCCTGCAAACTTTTCACACCATAACGCTTCTGCACCGTTTGACACCGCAATAAAAAAACGTTAAAATAAAAATGTCAGCTTACAAAAATGAAGCTGATAAAAAAATAAAAAAGTTGAGGGAGAGTATTATGAAAAAAACAATGAAAAAACTATTAGCAACAGTATTACTTGTAACATCAATAGTTACATTTGCGCCAAAAATAACGGTTGACGCAGCACAAGTAGAAGATGTATGGCATTTTGACAGTCTTACAAGAGAAGATTTTGACTACACCAGCTATGATATTACGGGGGACGGTCAGGCAGATACCATTAAGTTTTCTATTCCTAACAAGAAAGAAGGAGAAGCAATTGATAATACTTTTGAAATCTATGTAAATGGCTCAAAAATGATATCAAGAAAAGAATTCTCCGCTCACGCATTTACTACAACCGTGATACCATACGGAACACAAACATATTTTTTTACAAAAGTGTATGGCTTACTTGATGGAGACAGAGATTATTTCATTTCCACTTGGAAAAACGGAAAACTGGAAGTTGTAGTAGATTTATTTGAAGATCTCTCTGGTGTCGGATATTATATTGACGCAGAAGTCCAAGGTGTTTATAAAGGAAATATTTCTATTTGTTATAATGCTCAAAATGATGCCATTGGCCGTTTTGACGCATATCGCGAATACAAAGTCGCCAACCAAACATTGACACCAGTATCCTACAAAACCGATATTTATCCATCAAATATACGATTAAGCGAAACAAAATCTTACGTTTCTTCTAATTTTGTTGCAAAGAAAAACATCAAGGTATATAAGGATACCACAAAAAAGACCGTTTCCTTTACTTTGAAAAAAGGTAAAAAAATTGCAGTTTCCAAAGCGTACATAAAAAATGGAACGGTTCTGTTCTACGGAAAAAGCGGTTCTAAAAAAGGTTGGTTCGTGCCAAAATTAGACATATTCAAAGATGTTGCCTTAGCAGGCTGATTATTCCAAAATTCCGAGAGAACATCATGTAAACCAGGAGGTATTTTTATGCTAAAAGGAAAAACCGTAGTATTAGGTGTTACAGGAAGTATTGCCGCATATAAAATTGCCAATCTGGCAAGCATGCTTGTAAAACAGCAGGCGGAAGTTCATGTGATTATGACAGAAAATGCTACAAATTTTATTAACCCAATTACCTTCGAAACACTTACCAATCATAAATGTCTGGTAGAAACTTTCGACCGTAATTTTCAGTTTCACGTAGCACATGTATCACTAGCTCAACAGGCAGATGTAATGCTCATTGCGCCGGCTTCCGCAAATATCATTGCAAAACTGGCACACGGCATAGCAGACGATATGTTATCTACTACTGCACTTGCATGTCAGGCACCGATTATCGTGTCACCGGCTATGAATACAAGAATGTACGAAAATCCAATTACGCAGGACAATATAGAAACACTGAAAAAATATAACTTTACTGTAATCGAGCCTGATACCGGATTTTTAGCCTGCCGTGATACCGGCGCTGGAAAAATGCCTTCCGAAACAGTTCTTATGGATTATATTATGAAAGAAATCGCTTGCGAAAAAGATTTATTTGGCAAGAAAGTACTGATTACTGCGGGACCTACTCAGGAAGCCATTGATCCTGTCCGCTATATTACAAATCATTCTTCCGGAAAAATGGGTTACGCCCTTGCAAGACGCGCCATGCTTCGTGGTGCAGAAGTTACTCTTGTAAGTGGCAAGGTTGCCATTGATCCACCACCATTCGTAAATGTGATTTCTATTACAAGTGCACAGGATATGTTTGAAGCAGTAACGGCAAATGCCGCCGAGCAGGACATTATTATCAAATCCGCTGCCGTTGCAGATTACACACCTTTAGAGGTAGCTACGGAGAAAGTAAAGAAAAAAGACGGGGATATGTCAATTCCACTTACCAGAACACAGGATATCTTATCTTACCTTGGTGAGCATAAGACTTATGGTCAGACCATTTGTGGTTTTTCTATGGAAACGGAAAACATGCTGGAAAATTCCAAGAAGAAACTGGAAAAGAAAAAGGTGGATATGATTATCGCCAATAATCTAAAAGACGCCGGCGCAGGATTTGGCACAGACACAAATCTTGTGACTATGATTACAAAAGACGAAGTGTTAGAGCTTCCAATCATGTCAAAAGAAAATGTTGCGGATGCTATTCTTGATAAAGTGCTGGAATTAAACGAGCCGAAATAGTTTAAATATAAACGAACAAAGAATCAGAGTATAACGCTCTGATTCTTTTTTGATTATTTACAAATCTTCACACTATCTATTATTTCCGGAATCTGATCCTTCAATTTTCCGGAAACATCAATAAAACTTAGCACATAAGAATAATTTCCATCAATAAAATACTCATATCCAGTTACATCATCTCTGTCTGTGGAAAATGTATACGTAAGACACCACGCTTCCAATCCTGCAACTGTTGTTTTTTCAAATGAAACAGCCTTATAATTATCAAAATTCTGGTTATAATATTCCTCAAAATCCTCTTGTTTGTATACACTGAATTTAGAATCTTTCGCTGAATATGTCACACTTAAACAATCTTTTGTTTCCTCTTCTTTACCGGCAACCAAAACCATAGGAGAGTCTTTACTTACCGTCCAGTTTTTAGGAACCGTAACCTGTACGGCACCACCGGTAGAAGTATAAACTCCGTCCTTTAATGTAGTGTATGTATCCTCTCCAAGTTCCACCACCTCAATTGTTGCTACGGGGCTTGATACAACTTTTTTATCATTCGTTTCATTTTTCGAATTACATCCAGTAAGCAACACAGTACAC
>CADBNB010000104.1 GCA_902795895.1 uncultured Lachnospiraceae bacterium
CAATATAACATCCCGAAGCTATTTCGGTTTCATTAGAATCCAATACTTTAGTACCATTCTTTGTCAATTCACCAAAAAACTTTATTTTCAGTGTTGTGCTTTTAGCCGGATATGAAACTGTAACTTCCTTTCCAACAACTGTTTCTTCCGTTGCTGCAACTCTAAATTGAAGCTTAATTCCACTATATAAATTCTTAGCTAATACTTTTACTACACCAGAAGTGCCATCTTTAGCAGATGTCCAATCACCCTCTGCAGTTTTGAACTCCAAATCATCAAATGGTATAGCTGCTGTCACAATATCTTTTTGGTTCGTGGTCACTCCATCCACTTTAACCTTTGTCACCTTAACTGTGTTTTCGCTTACTAAATATCCTGTTGTATCATTTCCAATATAGCAATCATCAGCAATTACTGTTCCATTAGAATCTAATACTTTACCATTATCTTTTGTTAAACTGCTAAAATACTTAATTTTCAATGTTGTATTCATTGCATTCAATGTTATTCTAGCTTCTTTCTCTGATGAATCAGTAGGATCCAACATAACACACAAGTCTTGTTTTGTCGTATATTTTAACCATGAAAAATCTACATAACCTACATAACCATTAGCATCTTTTAATCCAATCTCAACTGGAACCCATCCTTTAGCACTTAACGACTTAACAGATTCAACTCCATTTTTATCTGTAGTATATCCTACCACTTGATAATACACTGTGCTTCCAAGTGCAATCTTACCTGATTTATAACCTACATTTAATATTTTATTGGATGTATCAAATGACACATCTAACTTTTGTGAGGCTGCTGCCTTTACATTCTCCATCTTAAATGACGGAACCAGCTTTGTAGGTGTCACCCCACCAATTGCCATGGCCGCAACTAATGCTATGGCAATCTTCTTCTTCAAAAACTTAGTAACCATAAAAATCATCCTCCTTGATTTAATCCTTGTGTTCCTCACTGAACACCTCCTATAATCCTTCAAAATATATCCTGTTCTCGCTATCACCAAAAGTAATCTACGAATATATATTTTGATATCACAATGATTATATCGGTTTTTATTTACTATTCTTTACATTTTTTCCAATTTCAGCCATTAAACCAAAATTGCTCAATCTAAGTCATATCAAGGCTTTTAGTGGTCGTAATACTAATTTTAGTAAAACTTCATATTCTTTTATTCTTTCTGTAATACAAAAATAGATTTTACGAAATTGTTCAAAGAACATCGTCGTTTTTGATAAATCACAGTTTTATTCCACTTCCTCCATCGTAATAGGATCCCCAAATTCGTAATCCTTCTTTGCTTCTTTTCCAAGAAGTGCCGCCATGTATTTTGGCTTGATACCGATAGCAGGACGGATGCTTCGGATGTTGTCCTTAGTAAATACCTCGCCTTTTTTGATTGGCTTTACTGCCACCAATGATCTTCTGCTTGGCAGATTATTCTTCTCATGCTCCGTCAATTCATAGGTTGGATTTCCAAGGATGGTTGTAGTATTTCTCACATCTGTTACCATTTTTGCAAATTCTTTCATGGTCATGGAAAATCCGGCGTCGGCACTTTCTACATCTTCATCCAGGCGAACGTGTTTTTCAATTACCTTTGCCCCTAAGGAAGTAGCGATAACCGGTGCTAATGAGCCAAGAGAATGATCCGATAAACCAACAGGTACACCAAATCGTTTTTCCATATCCGGAATCACCGACAAATTCATATCTTCAAACTGTGCCGGATACTGGCTGCAGCATTTTAATAAGATTACCTGGTCATTGTTTTGTCGCATGCAGGCATCCAGTGCCTCACGGATTTCTTCTTCACTTCCCATGCCAACTGACATGATAATAGGCTTTCCTTTGCTTGCAACATACTCCACTAAAGGAATGTCAATCATCTCAAATGACGCAATTTTGTAGAACTCCACCCCCATGTCTTCCAAAAAGTCTACAGATGTATTATCAAAAGGAGTTGATAAAAAATCCACTCCCATTTCTTCACATTTTCGTTGTAAATCTGCCTGCCATTCCCATGGAGTATACGCCTCTTTGTAAAGATCATAGTAATTATAACCATCCCACAAACCACCTTTAATCAGGTAGGCTTCTTTTCGACAGTCAATCGTCAAAGTGTCTGCAGTGTAGGTCTGAATTTTTACACAGTCTGCCCCTGCTTTTGCTGCTTCTTCGATAATCTTATAGGCATTTTCGATATTTCCACCGTGATTTGCAGACATTTCAGCAATCACATATACTTGTTTTTCTTTAATTCTTTCATATAATTTCATGCAACTCCACCTCAGTTTCCTTCCACCAATAACTGGGCTATTCTTCTGGCTCCCTGTCCATCCACCAGACTTGACATTTTCTGTTTATAATCCTGTTGCAGCTGTTCTTCTACAACCAAACGTCTGATTTCCTTTGACAAATTGTCTACCAGTTGCTCCAAATTAAATCTGGCATCTCCGGCGTAAGTCATAACCCCATGTTTTCCCATGGCTTTTGCAAGGCTCTCCTGATTTTCTGCCATTGAAAAACAAACCGTAGGTACCCGACAGGCACACAATTCAAACAAGGTCGTTCCTCCCGCTGATATAGCAATCTGGGATTTTCGCATTTGATCCCCCATATCATGTACGTCAAACAACAAATCAATTTGGGATTTTTCTTTTGCCAACTGTTGCAATTCGTTTTTATTTGCATTTAAAGCACCAACAACAGTTGCAAAACGATAATCTTCCAACTCCGGTTCAGCGCATAGCTTTCTTAAAAGTCTCCCTGCCACATTGTAACCATCACTCCCGCCTGTGGTGATAAGAATACGCTTCGTGGCATGCCCTTCCTCAGGATAAAACTCCTCTCGTAAAGGCACATACTTCATTCCGCAAAGCACTTTGGTATTGCTATCCTCATAATTTAAACCGTACTTACTTTCCTGTTCCCAATCTGCATAATGAACTACCGCAGCAACACGATAAATGTCCTTTGCCAGATCATCCATATACA
>CADBNB010000105.1 GCA_902795895.1 uncultured Lachnospiraceae bacterium
ATGTAATAGGAAATTGCATCGCAATTTCCTATTACATTAAAAAACAGCAACCGAAGTTGCTGTTTAACAATCACCTAATTATGGCTAATCAACTTTGATAACGCTAGCTGATGGTGTAACTGGGCTTGTAGCTCCAGCGCTGTAGCTGTACCAGTAATTTCCGTTCTGGTCAACTCTTACTTCATCAAATGCCTGAGCATATCTTGTACCGTACTCTGTACATGTCATGTCTAATTCTTCTACTGATGGTGTCATCCACTTCTTCATAATAAATTCCTCCTATTAACTATCTTTCTTTTTCATCTACAACTCTCTGAGCTGTTTTACAATGATAACTATATCACCACTGTTAAACTTTGTAAAACAATCTAACAACTTTGTTACATTTATTGTAAAGTTATGTTATAAATTCCCTTTTGTTCCAAATTTTATCAGGCATATTGTAACGCACAATTCTAAAACAATCTTACGGTTTTGTTGCATTTTTTTGGAATTTATTAGGATTTTTTCCATGTCAATAGATGCCATTACATATGTTGCAACACCCAATCAGTAATCTGTTCTGTGTAAAATCCCTTATTTGGACGCATACACTTATACATTGGGACTTTTTGTGCCAATTCCAATACATGTCTTTGTACCTCTTCCTGCATACCGATGACATTCCATACACAACCACGGTAAATGTTACGGTATATTAGCTTGATTTTTTCCAGTCCTCTTACTTCTGTGATAGAAAATTCTTCCGTATCTGTTGCTTCTAACTCCAATATCATACTAAGTTCCGTATCTTCTGTTTCATATCCATCCTGTAAGCGGATTGCATATTTATCCCTGTCCTCATCAATATAGATTAAATCTTCCAACTGATACCCTTGACGAAGCGCTGCATCTCTACACAACTTTTGTTGTGGAAACGCAGGACTAATCATTACTTTTCCATCTACAAAAGAAACCGGTGACATATCATCACTGACAAAAAGACATCCTTTTTCTCTTAATCGTACTGTATTTGTAGATTTACCTGATCCAGAATCTCCAACTACAAGCACAGTCTTTCCATCCTTAGCCACTGCACCGCTATGTATCGGAATAATACCTCTCTGAAACATTACGAGTCCCATGGTAGAGCCTGTAAGATATGAATTTCTCTGAAGATCTGTCATTTCATCACCATAAGAATGAATAATCACATGATTTCCATTTTCTACATAAAACATTCCATACTTAGCAAGATTAAACCAACACACATCTTTTTCCAAACGATCTATTACACCACTTTGAGCAGCATCAAAATCCTCTTTTGGCGGCATTCCACTCTCAATCAACACATCCGGTGTATCCAAAGCATCAATTGCAACTGCTTCCGGAATCTCAAATTCTGATTTCACTGTCAATCCAAACAATTTATAATAGTACATAATCGACCTCTTTCTTTTTCTATTCACAACAAATGCACTCCATAATCAACCCATACGCTAACGATAACGTTTCTTATAAAGTGCATTTCTTACTACTGTGTTACTTTCGTTCTTACTGCTCCATTTTTGTTTAACAAAACCGAAAATGAATACATGTTTAATGCGCAAGCGCATATTGCATTTTGTTCCTCTTTACTCACTTCTGACATATTTGCCAGTTTTTTTCTTAACACTTGCAATTTTTCCTCATCAAAATATTTTAACAGTTTTTGATCAGAAAGTTTTTCTAGTACGTCTTCCGAAATCTTATCCCAATTTGTTTGGATTCTTCTGGCGTAGTCCGCACTTTGTAATCCTCTGCGGTAATATTGGTCTAATATGTCATCCGGCACAATACCTCTCATGTAATTTCTGGCGATTCTTCTCTCGATACCATCATGAGCATAACACTCTACCGGAAGATTCATGCATAATTCAATCAAACGCTTGTCCTTGGTCGGATCACGGACCAAAATACCATGTATCAGACTAAAACGAGTATCATACATTCCAAGCTGTGCCAGATTTACACGGTCAAACTGGAAATTATGAATCTGTTCCATACTAAGGCACTGACCTTTTCCAGAAGTTTCAAATGTCTGGTCTATCACACAACCGATACTGTATTTTTGAAGCAACTGCTCATGAACATAGCTGTCTAAAAGCCAGTCTTCTTTTCTCTTTTCCTCTTTACGTTCAATCATATATTGCTTGATAATCTTTTTTCTAGGCACATGATGACGTGAACCAAAGGCTCTTACTTCTTTATACGCCTGTATAAAACTGCCTCGTTTCAATTGACAGCGCATGGTCGTAAACAGTTTTCCAAAAGAAATGGTAGCATTTCCGTACTGTCCTTTTACCAACAGCTTACACCCTGCTTGGGCCGCCTTTTTGTATATTTCATCAATCCACATCATATTTGGTGCAGATTTTGTGGGAACTTCCAATTCATCCACCAGCCGCTCCAATTTTGTAAAGCCGTCCATACCTTCACAAGGAACAAGATGTACCCGAATATTTTTGTATTTTTCCGCCAATATCTGTGGTCCCCAGGACTCGTCATAAATATCTCCGCCATCTTCCTCCATCTTGCCATCCGGCACTGAAGTATAACTGTATAACTTCTTACCCTCTTTTTCAAGAAAACCTGCCGTCACAGATGCAACACTGGTAGAATCAAGTCCACTGCTTACTGTCGCTGCTGTATTTCCTGAGGAACGAAGTACATCTTTTACACAGGACTTAAAAGTATCCAAAAACAGCTGTTTGCACATATCATCCGAAAACGCCATAGTATCCGCACGTAACAAAGGATTCCAATAGCTAACTTTTTCAAAACTGTGTTCCGTCACTTTAAGGTAACATCCTGCATCCAACTGTAACACTCTATCGTATGGAGTCAGTTCTTCAAACATCTCCATATCTGGTGTCTGCAATGCTCCACAGGCAACTAACCATTTCTCACTCAACTTTATCTCCGGACAAACTTTTAAAATTGGAGCAAATGTTGTAGCAAACACAAATCCTTTTTTGCCATTGTAATAATTTACGCAACGGCTCCCTGTATGATCCGTAAATAAAAACAATGTTTCTTTATTGAAATCATAAACTGCTATAGCAAATACACCCCGAAGCAATTTAACAAATTCTTCGCCCCACTTACAATAGGCTTCGTATGCTATCGTTCCATCCGGCACATTTGTCTTCTCTATTCCGAGCTGTTGCAACAATTCTTTTCGATTGTCAAGCACGATATCCGCTGTCATTAAAACGTGTTTTTTCTTAACATAGTAAGGAAGTTCTTCTCTATCCGCTTCCGAGGTAAAATACTGAAGTCCACATCCAAACTCTACCTGTTCTATGCTTTTTGTATCAAATCGGTCAATCTTATACTTATGTAATTCTTCTTCCATATTCTGAATCACCGGTTCATATGAAGCTGTGCCCCAGTGACACATACCATAAATAGCAGACATATTCTACCTCCGTTCTTTTTCGTGCACTCTCAATCCACCCTGATCCCGTAATCAACTTGCTCATACTGGTCAGGTCGTCTAGTAAGTGTGTTCTTTACACGCACACTTTTTCAAGCTAATACTATCATAATAACACCTAAAATTCAATGAAAATGTTTTTTTTCAAAGCATTATCGTTTATAATATGAAGTAGAGTAACATTAAGTTCTCTCGAAATGTTTTACTGGTATTTCGGGATTGATTTTATAGAAAAGGAGCTGATTAGGTTGAGACATAAGCTATTACTTGTAGACGATGACAAAGAAGTACTTCAGATTAACAAAGAATATTTTGAAGACAAAGGTTATCTGGTTGCTACTGCTTCTTCTGCAAAAGAGGCTTTAGCTTACATGAAGAAAAATACCTTTGCCTGTATCGTGCTTGATGTTATGATGCCGGAGACAGATGGTTTTACTTTTTGTAAATCCATTCGACAGTATTCCGATGTGCCGATTATCTTTTTATCCGGAAAAGTCAGTGAGGATGACCGTATCGAAGGTCTGACCATCGGTGCAGATGATTATATGACGAAACCTTACAGTTTACGTGAATTGGCTGTCCGCATCGAAATCAACATCAAACGTCACGAAGCAAGTAAAAAGACTACTACAAATTCTTCTCTATTAGAATTTCCACCTATGTCCATTGATTTGATTAATCACAAGGTATTGTGGGAAGATGAAGAAATCCCTTTATCAAATAAGGAATTTACACTACTTCACTTTCTTGCAAAAAACGCGGGAAGCGCCTGCACATATGAAGCTATCGGAAAGGAAGTGTGGGGTTCCTACAGCGAAAGTGACCGTCGCTCCATTATGGTAAATGTGAGTCGTCTTCGAAAAAAACTGGAAACACATACCGGACTTGACAATATCATCGAAAGTTTATGGTCAAAAGGATATTCCTTTACTTTAAAGAAGAAAAAATAATTGGAGGTTTCCTATGACAAAAAAGAAGTTTGAACGACCACAATTAAAAAACGTAGAAGAATTATCAGAGGAACTGGTACTCACCAGTTTGAAACTTTCTCAGGCAAACCAACGTCTCAGAGAAGAACAGGCTGCCAGAAACGATATGTTCACCAGTATTTCCCATGATTTGCGTTCTCCTCTTACTGCTATAAAGAATGCGGTGGAATTACTTTCCAGCATGGAGGAATGTTCATCCGAAAAAGTCAGTTCTCTTTTAAAAATGATGGCGGGCCGCATTGATACGTTAGAGCATTTGATCAACGATATTTTTCTATTGGTATCACTGGATAATAACTGTGCAAAGATGGATTTAAAGCCAATTCAATTAGGCTTTTTCTTGGAAGATTTTTTCTTTTCCAGAGAGGAAGACAGCCTTTACAAGGATAGGAATTTGGAATTATTAGTTCCCGAAGATTTGGATGTTTATGTTAATATGGATCCCGCACAAATGGAACGGGTACTTGACAATTTATTCACAAATGCGTATAAATATTCTGATAAGGACGCAACTATTTCTTTAGATGCTACCTTAAAAGATAACGAAGTAATCATTTCTGTTAAGGATACCGGCATCGGTATCGCCAAGGAAAACCTTGAAAAAGTGTTTGAACGTTGTTTTATTGTGGAAACTGCCAGAACACCGGGAGTTTCTTCCACAGGCTTTGGTCTTGCCATTACAAAGTCCATCATAGAACATTTCAATGGCAAAATTTGGTGTGAAAGCACACTTGGAGAAGGATCATGTTTTTATATTTCCTTACCATGCGAACCTTAGGAAGGATGTGATAGATTTTGTCTCAAATGAACGAAATCAAAAAAATGATGAAGAACAAGGATGAAAGTAAGAAGTATATGCGATGGTTAGCAAAATACACCAAACCATTTCTTCCATCCTTGATTATTCTTACTATTGTGGGTATGCTTTGTGAAGTTTTGGCAACCCAGCTTAACATTATCGGAAAACAGATTATTGATAAGGCAGGTAACGGTCAGTCCATCGTTATGCTGATTGTTCTTTTTATCAGCATTATGCTTGGTAATACCGTAATTAATATCGGTGTGTCATTAGTAAGTGTTGTACTTGGTGAGCGTTTTGCCTTTGGTATCCGTCGTAATGTCTACGACAAGATTCTTAGAAGTAAGTGGGATGCCATCACCAAATATCACACCGGTGATTTAAACACACGATTAACAAGTGATGCAGATGCGATTGCTACCGGTATTTCCGGAACCATTCCTTCTATTATTCAGCTTTGTTTTTCGTTGTTATATAACTTTTACATATTGTACCGTTATGATCACTTTTTAGCTTACGTTTCTTTGTTAATTGCTCCGATTGCTGCATTAGCAAGTTTTATTCTCGGACGTAAATTAAAGAAACTTCAGGTAAAAGTGCAGGAATCAGAAGCAAGATACCGTTCATTTTTCCAGGAGAGTTTAAGTAACATCCTTATTATCAAGGCATTTGGAAATGAAGCAGATTCTTCTGAAAAGTTAAATTATTACCGAAAAGACCGTTTGTACTGGTTTTTGAAAAAAAGCCGCATGAGTCTTGCTGCATCAAGTGCTATTAACCTTTGTTTCCAGCTCGGATACATTGTAGCTTTCTCATGGGGTGCTACCCAGATGTACAAAGGCGAAATTACTTACGGAACCTTGTCTTTGTTCCTTGCAATGGCATCCAGAGTGCAGTCACCATTGTTAGGATTGTCACAGACCATTCCTAAGTTGGTATCCATTTTGGCATCCGCTGGACGTGTAATTGAATTGCAGAATTTACCTGACGAATCGTATCCCGGTTCAGAACTTATTAAAAAAGATGAGACAACCGGTGAGATTGTGAAACATTCGGATGAAATCGGTGTTGAGGTAGAGCATTTATCATTCTCATACAATGAAGATACTATTTTTGAAGATACTTCGTTAAAAATCAATCCTGGAGATTTCGTGGCTATTGTTGGTGAATCCGGTATTGGTAAAACGACTTTAATCCGTTTGATGATGTCTTTCCTTTCATCAAATAACGGCGATATTAACTTTTTCAATCAATTTGGTTCAGAAGCCTCTACGGCAAGTTCCCGTCATTTTATTTCCTATGTTCCACAGGGAAATACATTATTTAGTGGAACCATTGCTTCCAATGTACGTATGGGACGAAGTGATGCCACAGACGAGGAAGTTATCGCAGCATTGAAAGCATCCAGTGCCTACGAATTTGTTCAGAAGTTGCCACACGGTATTGAAACGGTTATCGGAGAGCGCGGACATGGTATTTCAGAAGGTCAGGCTCAGCGTGTTGCTCTTGCCAGAGCACTTATAAGAAACGCTCCGTTCTTAGTTCTTGACGAAGCTACTGCTTCTCTTGACGAAAAGACAGAACTTAAGGTTTTGGAAGGTATTCGTTCGTTAACACCAAAACCAACCTGTATCTTAATCACTCACCGTCGTTCTGTTCTTGACTACTGTGACCGTGAAATTAAGATTGAAAACAAAAAAATTCACGATATCTCACTTGGAGATATGTAATTTAGACTAAGTTTTATTATGTAATCACCAAAACAAAGTTGATACTTCTAAAAGAATCATGGTAACAAATATGTGCGCATCAATGTATCACCCACTGTTACCCTGGTTCTTTTTTTATACATTTCAAAGTTACATTTTTTACGCAATTTCCTTTTTCGTGCATTTTTAAGTAACATTTCTTACAATTCGTGTATTTCACACTATTTTCACAATACATCCATTGACGTAATCATTTTGCAGGTGTATACTTTGTATATAAAAAATACAACTTTTGTTATTATTTTGTGAACTATTACATACTACAGAAAGGAAGATGCATTATGACATTGACGAGTGGATACATTATTAAAGAGATTGCAGGAAGTTTCGTTGTTGTTCCTGTTATGCAGGAGGGTTCTGCACTTCGTAGAGATTCTGTTGGAGATTATATTTTAGAAGATGATGATACTATGCGCCAAGAGGCACTACACAAGACACAAAGAGATTAGAATCAAAATAAGTTAGAACCAAACAATTTAAATCGAAAAAAAGTAGAATCAAAAAGAGATTGCTTTCGCAATCTCTTTTTTAATATGCTCCTTTTTTTCGGAACACCTGCAATACAGTCTTAATAAGAATCTGTAAATCCAATAACACATTCCAACGATCTATGTACTGGGTATCTAACTCAACAATTTCATCAAAGTCCGTAATGGAACTTCTACCACTCACCTGCCACATTCCTGTGATACCAGGCTTGATACTCATACGGCGCCAATGTCCGCGCTCGTACAATTCCACTTCATCAAGTGTAGGTGGTCTGGTACCTACCAGACTCATATCGCCCTTTAGTACATTAAAGAACTGTGGTAACTCGTCTATACTTGTCTTACGAATAAATCTTCCTACTTTAGTAATACGGGGATCATCCTGCATCTTAAACATAAACGAACTATCCATCTCATTTTGTTCCATAAGCTCCTGTTTCTTCTCTTCTGCATCTACACACATACTTCGGAACTTATACATAAAGAAATGTCGTCCATTTTGTCCTACACGCTCCTGTTTGAAAATCACAGGACCTTCTGACTCAATCTTTATCAGTATCGCTGTAATCAACATAACCGGTGAAGATAAAATAATACCAAACAAACTTCCTATAATGTCAATACAACGCTTGATAAAACGCTCTGTAGTATTTAACGATACCATATGATATGTCAAAATCGGATATGTTCCTACGCTACTGACATATGTCTGTGCAGCTCCGGCACGAAACGCATTCATAATGATACGAACCGTAACACCCATCTCCATACACATATTTAAATACGGCTGAATGTCTATCTGATTACTTCTTCTTTGCATGATGTAAACCTGATCAATCGCTAGTTGATGAATAACATCCTCAAGTTCACTCAACTTTCCTACGTACTCATCTTCCGTAAAATCATCATCGCTGATACACACGTAACCTACAATCTCCATCTCTAAATTACTCTGACCGACAAATCGCTCAAACTTCTGAAACCTCTCACGATTACCAATAATCAGTGTTCTAGGTGCATCTGCCAATCGTTTCATCAAAACATATCGCACAAAAAAAGCATTGCCAAGCAGTAGCACAAAAGATGTCACCAAATAAATGATATAAAATCGCTGATCAACCTTAGCCCTTCCTACATAAAAAAGTAAGGTCGATGTTACTCCTCCTGCAATGATAAATGACTTTGTCACTCGTTTTATAATACGATCCACATAGAAAAATGTGGTAACGTTGTATAAACGAGACTCCTTATTTGCCAAAACAAAAATCAGCATAAAAGCCACACATATCAGGAAATAACTCTGTTCGAGAAATGTCGTACCCATGCGAGAAAACAGACCGGCCAAAATATACGCTAACAAGCCAAATAAGATATCGAACATGATATAAATCAGATTCGTGCTTGCACCTCTATTAAACCTTCCCATCCGAATCCTGCCTTTCTTTCCTTCACGTTTATTCTATTTATTATAAAATTAGGAATTCTTCCCAATTTCAAACCTCTCAAATAAAATTATACCATCATCCTTGTGAAGTGTAAAGAAAGTTTACTCATATTTCGTGTATATTTTTAATCAATTTTTTTCTTTTTTTTATCTTATTTTTATCTATTTTTTTGTTTCTTTTTTACGTATTCTGTGTCCTTCATACCATAACTATAATTACCGTTATTTCTGTGCCAAATCAATGTAACAATAAAAATCTGTTATTTTTCATCCGTCGCCAAATATTTTTTCATGCTTTTCAAGGCATTTTTTTCCAGTCTCGAAACCTGCGCCTGTGAAATATTTACTTCTTTTGCCACCTCCATCTGGGTTTTTCCCTCAAAAAACCTAAGCTTCACAATGTGATACTCCCTGTCACTTAATTTCTTTAAAGCCTCTTTCACTGAAATTTCTTCCACCCAACGTTCTTCTTTATTTTTCTTATCACTAATCTGATCCATAATGTACAAAGTATCTCCAGCTTCCGAATATACCGGTTCATAAAGGGATACCGGACTTTGCACTGCGTCCATGGCAAATACTACATCTTCACATTTTACACCGATTTTATCTGCCACTTCCTGCACCGTAGGTTCCTTATCGCTCTGCTTCATCATGGCTTCTTTTGCATAAATAGCTTTATAGGCAATATCTCTTAATGACCTACTGACTCTTATGCTGTTATTGTCCCTCAAATATCTTCGTATTTCTCCGATAATCATAGGAACTGCATAAGTGGAAAATTTTACTCCCTGGGTGATATCAAAATTATCTATGGCTTTCATTAAGCCAATACAGCCGATTTGAAACAAATCATCTACATTTTCATTGTTGCCTGAAAATCTCTGTATAATGCTTAAAACAAGCCTTAAATTGCCTTTTATATACTCTTCCCTCGCTTGTGTATCTCCATCTAAAATCTTTTGAAATAACTCATCTTTTTCTTTATTCTTTAGTAGTGGCAATTTTGCCGTATTTACTCCACAAATTTCCACTTTATACAAAGACATCGTCATCCATCCTTTCGAGAGTATTTCTCATTCCTTACTAGGATGACCATTTTTTTATTTTTTATGCCTGCAAACGTATCATCTCTTTTCTCAATCGTTTCATAATTTTCTTTTCCAATCTGGAAATATAGGATTGTGATATACCGAGTATATCTGCTACCTCCTTTTGTGTCATCTCCTCCCCTTCCTGACTATTGATACCAAATCGCATTTCTACGATGCATCGCTCTCTGTCTGACAACTGTTCCAACGCCTTTAATAACAGGCTTTTTTCCACTTCATTTTCTATATTTTGAGAAATCACATCCTCCTCCGTTCCCAAGATATCTGACAATAGCAATTCGTTTCCGTCCCAATCTACATTTAACGGTTCATCTATGGATACTTCCAGTTTTGTCTTACTATTTCTTCTTAAATACATCAATATTTCATTTTCAATACATCTGGAAGCATAGGTTGCAAGTTTGATATTTTTCTCGATATTGTAGGTGTTAATTGCTTTAATAAGTCCTATGGTTCCTATAGAGATTAAATCTTCCACATCAACGCCCGTATTATCAAATTTTTTGGATATGTACACTACTAATCTCAGATTATGTTCCACTAATGTTGCTCTTGCTTCCTGTGCCATTTCCCCTCCTTCCATCAAAGCGATTACACATGCTCTTTCATCTTCGATTGTCAAAGGAGATGGTAGAACATCAACTCCTCCAATATAATGAATGTCTCCTCTTGGCGGAAAAATTACACTTTTTAAATCCGGGAACATCCGGAATTGAAATTTATTATCTACTGACACTTTTAATAGCATTTGAATTACCCTCCATCGTTTCATTCCTGTATATAACTGTTATGTAGTATTAACTGATACTGTTTCTGTCGGGATATCCTTTCTTTGCAAAATGCTATAAGCAAATGGTCGTATCGAATGGTTTG
>CADBNB010000106.1 GCA_902795895.1 uncultured Lachnospiraceae bacterium
CGGGTTCGACTCCCGCCAGCTCCACTATAAAAAAAGCCTTGTAAATCGTATGTTTACAAGGCTTTTGTGGTATTTATTTGTTCTTGCTATGAAAGTAAAAATGAGATAAACTAAAAGAGTAGAGATTAAAGATAAAGGAGATAACAAAAATGGTAAAACATGTAATTTTATGGAAGATTAAAGCGGAAAAGACAGAAGAGGAAAAGAAAGAAATCAAAGCAGGAGTAAAAGCAGGTTTGGAGTCTTTGCAGGGTAAAATTCCTGGAATGGTTTCTATTCAGGTAAATACAAACGGATTGGCATCATCTACAGCAGATGTAATGTTAGATTCAACATTTGAGTCAGAGGAAGCATTGAAAGGATATGCAGTGCATCCGGAACATGTAAAAGTGGCAGACAGCGCAGTACGCCCATTTATGGAAGTTCGTATGTGCTTGGATTATGAAGTGTAATTGCGATAGATATATATAATTAGTCAACGAAATGGGGTGAATGATATGAGCGATTCAAAACGCATCATCAGTGGATATGAATTTGAAACGGATGAAGATTATGAAAACGCAAAAAGAGAGGCGGAGTCTGTATTATACATAAAGGCACACACCGATTTGACGGATAATCAGCAGGTTTTGAAACTCTATAACAAGGCTTCAGATATGAAGATGTTTAAAACTGTCATAGGTTACGAATTTATGCATCAGCTCTATGGAACGTTGATAAAAAAGAAAGTGATTGAAGAGGAATATATCAAATCCATACCGGTCATGAAACAGAAAAATAAGGAATTGCCGGAAGAAATTGAAGAGGCAAATAAAAGATCGGAACAGTATCGGATTTTGTATGAAAATTCCAAGAGTAATCGAAAATTGCAAAATATTATTATCGTTTTTCTGATTTTTTTAATTGGACTTATGATGGTAATGGTTTATTTTAATTATACTACTTATGATGAGGAAAAAGTAATTGACAAATATTCTTCCTGGGAAGTAGAACTACAACAAAGGGAAGATGCGGTTCGGGCAAAAGAAAAACAGTTAGGTATTCAATACGAGGAAAATGAAGATTCAAATATTGAAAAATAATACTTCTATTTCACAAAACAAACATAATTATCTGGTACTATAGTACTATAAGATAAATATATTTGACATATTAACTCAGTGGTGTCTTGAAATTTGACTGAGTTAAACACTCTGCAAGTTTTGACATGAAAGTTAAGGTTGTGCTGATTTTGATAACAGGATACATAATCATAAGAGGCAATTTTGTATTAGCATGGATCAATGGAGGTATTATATGGATAGAACAAAGATTTTAGTGGTGGATGATGAAAGCAGAATGAGAAAACTGGTAAAAGATTTTCTTAGTAAGCAGGGCTATGAAGTAATTGAGGCTGAAAATGGAGAAGTGGCATGTGATATATTTTTTGAACAGAATGATATTGCATTGGTTATTTTGGATGTAATGATGCCAAAGATGGACGGATGGCAGACATGTAAGGAAATCAGACAGTATTCTAAAGTTCCAATCATCATGCTGACTGCAAAGAGTGATGAAAAGGACGAGTTGTTAGGGTTTGAGCTAGGAATTGACGAGTATGTTTCAAAGCCATTCAGTCCTAAGATTTTAGTTGCCAGAGTTGAGGCAATTCTTAGAAGAACACAGGGTGACGCAGATGAAAATGTTGAAATCAGTGGCATTACGATCAATAAGACGGCACATGAAGTTTTGGTTGACGGAAAGGTCATTGATTTAAGTTATAAAGAATTTGAACTTTTAACGTATTTTGTCACAAACGAAGGTGTTGCATTATCTAGAGAGAGAATTCTTAATAATGTGTGGAATTATGACTACTTTGGCGATGCAAGAACCATTGATACACATGTTAAGAAATTGAGAAGTAAACTTGGCAGCAAAGGTGACTGCATAAAAACAATTTGGGGAATGGGTTATAAATTTGAAGTTTCCAAGTAATGGGGGGATTTTATGAAAAAATGGATAATTTTTAGAACCATTCGTACAAGGCTTACAGCCCTAGTTTCGTTACTGTTACTAGGGGTGTTTTTGTTATGTATTATTGCAAATCAGATTTTCTTGCCTAGTTATTATCGATATGAAAAGAGTAATCGTTTGCAGAAAATGTACACGGAAGTGTCGGATAATATAAACCGACTGTATGAATATGAACAGAAAACCCAGTCATCTGAAAATGAGAATACAGAAGAAAGCGATACTGAAACAGCCGACAATAGTATAGCAGACAATGATACTTCTGATGAAAATTCTTCGGAAAGTACAGAAGATGATAATAGAATTTATTTTAATTTCGGAGATGGATGGCTGAGCGACCTTTATGAAGAAGCAGAAAAAGAACAGCAGGAAGAGGAAGAACTAAAGAATGTTTCGAAAGAAGCTATAGAACTTGCAATCCAAAAGCTTGGAGTGGACAATAGCATTAATATTTATGTTATGAAGGGCTTATTTAAAATTTATCCTCAGGGAGTTGCAAGTTATAATGCGAATTTTATTTATCCGTCTTCTATCGAAAATAATAATAGAGAAAAAAATATGGTTCTTGAGCAGATTCAGATGAATTATGCATCGGCGTATGGTTTGAATGCTTCGGATGATGAAAATGAAAATGGCAATTTGATATATAAGGACAAAGAAGGCAGGTATACAATCCGAAAATTACACGATAGAAGATTTGATTCTGATTATCTGGATCTTGTGGGAAGTGTGATGATTGGAGATAATGATTATACCATTTATCTTCGGAGTAATTACGAGAGTATACAGGAAAGTGTAAAGCTTTCTACTAGGTTTTTGAGTTATTCCGCATTTGTAGCCGTATTTTTCGGTATTATTATGATTTCTTTGGTGAGCCGACAATTTACAAAACCAATTGTTAAATTATCAAAGATTGCGTCTGAAATGTCTGAACTTCGATTTGAAACTAAGTATGAAGGAGAAACGACGGACGAGATACAAGTTTTAGGAAACAGTGTAAATGTGCTTTCAGAGAAACTTGAACAGACCATTTCTGAATTGAAAGCTGCCAACAACGAATTGCAAAATGACATTCAGGAGAAGATGCAGATTGACGAAATGCGAAAAGAATTTTTGTCCAATGTTACCCACGAATTAAAAACGCCAATTGCTTTGATACAAGGGTATGCAGAAGGTCTTCAGGACAATATCAATGATGATGTGGAAAGCAGAAATTTTTATTGTGATGTTATTATAGATGAAGCAAACAAGATGAACAACATGGTAAAAAAACTGTTGAATTTAAATCAAATCGAATTTGGTACCAATCAGGTAGAATTTGAGCGCTTTGATATTGTGGAAGTGTTGAAGTCTGTATTGAATTCTAATCAGATTAAGTTTGAACAAAAAAATGTGGATTTACAGTTTGAAGAAAATCAGTCGATATATGTATGGGCAGATGAATTTATGACGCAGGAAGTTATTACAAATTATATTAGCAATGCACTGAATCATGTGGATGGCGAAAATGTAATTGAAGTGTCTTTACTTGTGAAAGAAAGAACTGTCAGGGTTTCTGTGAGAAACACAGGAGCACAGATTCCAGAAGAAGAACTGGATAAAGTCTGGATAAAGTTCTATAAAGTAGATAAAGCAAGAACCAGAGAATATGGCGGAAGCGGTATCGGTTTGTCCATTGTAAAAGCTATTATGAATTCTATGCATCAGGAATGTGGTGTTTTAAATCATGTAGATGGTGTGGAATTCTGGGCAGAATTTGAATTGGCTGAAAAATAAAAAATGATAGAAAGGTTCATGGTTCCTGTTTTATTATTTTTAGAATAGTAACACATCCACTTTATTATAAGGCTGGTTTGGAAATTGTTTGCCTTTAACTTGGTTTATTGGTATAATGAAGTAGAATTATGGGGAAATTTGAGCTTTTTTGCTTTATTGTTATGGGGAAATATGAGGGGGGATTACCTTGAAGAAAAGAGCAATAGGATTAGTAGTTGCTGCAACCGTGCTTGGAACAGCAGGGTGTGGAGTGGAATTAAACGATAAGCAGACAGGGGAAGTGGCTGAGTATGCAGCCGGATTGATCGTTAAATATGACAAAGATTATAATGAGTCATTGATTTATCCGGAAGTTACACCTAGTCCGATACCGACTTTGGTTCCTAAGAGAACCTATGTGCCTACAGCTACGCCAAGTAGTGTGAGAGCTACAGACAGCACCGGTAAAACGCCTTCTGGTTCAAATGATGCGCCGACAGATGGTGTGGAATATACTTTGGATCAGGTTTTAGGTGTGAAAAATGTTTCGATTTCATGTAAGGGCGTAAAATTGATGGATGAGTATGCAGAAAAAGGAAATGATTATTTCCGCGTATATCCATCAAAGGGCAAGAAACTTGCTGTTGTGTCGCTTCAGATTAAGAATACTTCAGATACTGTAAGACGGGTGTATTTGGCAGAAATGGGTGTTTCGTACAAATTAAAACTTGCGGATGGAACTACAAATAATGCACAGCTTACTGTAGTATCCAATGATTTGAACTATCTTAACACAAGTATCAAAGCAAAGAAAAAGAAAACTGCGGTTCTTATTTTTGAAGTGTCAGAAAAAGCATCACTTAAGGGTGCTGAATTGGAAGCAGTGAGTGGAGAACGCAAAGCTGTGGTGTCAGTTGGTAAGTAGTATGATACTGTTGCATAGCGGTGTCACTTAAAGGTAGTTTGCTTGGACTGTTTTGACAAGGTAGATACGAAAAAATGAAACAGTGTTGTTTTGTATGCGACAAAGGTTGTTTAAAAAACTCTTTGTTCAAGATTGACAGGATGACATAAAAAGTATAGGAGAGAAAAAAATGGAATTTGTTGAAAGAAAAAGAACTTTATTTTTAGGTTTGCCAATTTGTTTTACAAAGTATTGTATCAACGAGGAAAAAATCAATATTAAGAGCGGTTTTTTAAATATCGTTGAGGACGATGCATATATGTATAAAATACAGGATGTACGTTTGAAAAGAAAATTTTTTGAACGTATTCTTGGTATGTCAACAGTTGTTTGCTATACCGGTGATGTGACACATCCAGAATTGGTTATGGAACACATTAAAAATGGTGAAGCAATTAAAGATTTTATCATGTCAGCGTCAGAACAGGCGAGAATCAAGAGAAGAACATTACATACCATGGATATCAATGGTAATTTCGATGAAGATGACGATGACAAGTTACAGGCTTAATATGATATTACAGCTTACATATTTTTGGAGTATAGCGATATTCATTGGAAACAGAATATCGGTTTTATAAAAACTCTTGACAAAAACCGAAATATATGTTTTACTAAGATGGTATGCCGCACAATGAGGTTTAAGTTCTGCTATGCAGACACCGTAGTTGGCGAGTAATGATAATAGGAGGTGCCATATGTACGCAATTATAGCAACAGGTGGTAAACAGTACAAAGTAGCCGAAGGCGATATCA
>CADBNB010000107.1 GCA_902795895.1 uncultured Lachnospiraceae bacterium
ACCAAGAAAAACTCCAGGCGCGTCAGATACTGTAATTGTTAAACCGACAGATGATGGAAGCGTTGTTATAGGAGCAAGAAACAGATAAAAATGTTATCATAATCCCGTTGGTTTCAGCATATAAGGAGACCGTGAAAAAGATTTTTTTGGAGAAAGTGAAAAATGCAAAAGGTTATAATTATTACCACTAAGCGATGGAGTTTTGTGAATTTGCCTATAGATGGTTGTGTTTGCAAGCTCCAAGTGCCGGTGGCAAATGGAATAGAAGAAATAGAATTATCCAAAAAAAATTCTGTTTGGTATTTTGACGAAAGATACAGAGATAAATTGAAAAAAGTCAAAAAAAACGAGAATAATCAAACGCTTTGTTTGGATGACAACGATTGTTGGTATTACAGATGCCAAACAGGAGAAAAGGTTGCAATTCTATCAAAGAAAATTAGCAGGGAAGAAAGTAAAAAATATTCATATCTGGTTTCAGAAAATGAATGTATCACCGTGGGAAGAGACAGAGATAATCATATTATATATAATTGTTACAGGGTTGTATCGGGGAAACATTTGAAAATAGTATGTAGAGTTAATTCGTGGATTATAGAAGCCATTGGTGAAAATGGATATGCAATTGACGGAAACCATTGTAAAGGAAATCGAGAAGTTCCATTTGGTACTTGCATTGAGTTATTTGGCTTGCAAATTGAACTAGGAAATCATGAAATTTCATTGATTGGAATAAAACCGGAAGCGGTTAGTTTGAAAAGAACGAGGGGACAGCATGAAAAGCTGTCCCTCTTTGACGTTTATGGGGCAAAAAATGTAAATGGATTACAGATTGAAGACCGATGGAAATGTGCTTCTGTAGAGAAGAGTTTGTCAGCACATCTTGGAATGGATGAAAATGATAATCCTGTTGTTTTGAATTTAAGCGAGCATAAACATGGACCTCATGGGATTGTTGCCGGAATGACAGGTGCCGGAAAAACGGTAGCATTGCAGCAGATTGCATTATCCTTGTGCGTGAATTACGCTCCGTGGCAATTACAAATGGTGCTGATTGATTTTAAAGGTGGGGATATGGCATTGCCTTTGGCGAAACTACCTCATGTGACTGGAATTTGGACAAATTTAGAAAATACAGGCATGGAACGGTGCGTTTATGCCATTGAAAATGAAATACGAAAAAGAGAAGTGTTGTTTGCTGATACCCATACATTTCACATTGACGAATATAACAAACATCAAATTTGTAGAGGAAAGCTTCCACATATTTGCATTATCGTGGATGAGTTTGCTCAGTTAAATGTCGAATATTCGGAAGCGGTGAAGGTGTTACAAAAAGTTTCAAGAGTAGGAAGAAGTTTGGGAATTCATTTAATATTAGCGACTCAAAAACCGGCTGGAAGTATAGAACCACAGTTTTGGACAAACAGTAAATTCCGTCTGTGTCTTGCAGTGAAGGAAATTGAGGATAGCGTGGAAATGATAGGAAACCCGTCGGCAACAACTTTGAAAAATGCCGGAGCAGCAATTTTAGACAGAGGGATAAAGGGAGAACTTATTAAATGCCAGATAGCATGTGGAAACGACCGAAAGGAAGAGAAAATTTCGCAAAATGACATTGTGCTTAGAGAAATAGAAAAAATTGCACACCAAAAAGGATATTTAAAACAAAAAATGTGGATGGATCCATTGGATGAAGCGTTAGACAGTGGACAACTATCTAAGGAAAATTCATGTGTTGTTTTAGGAATGGCAGATGATATTTTTGAGCAGAAGAAAAGTATAATCGGAGTGGACTTGGAGACTGGAGGAAACATTGTTATTATTGGAGAAAATAGCAGGAAAAAAGCCGAGTTTGTACAAAACTTTATTATGGAGCATTGTGCAAAATATGATTATACGGATAGTTGGATGATTGTTTCTAATTTTGGGGCTTCTGCGCTGGATAACATGCCGAAATACCATCAGATTGCCGGTTATGCCATGGATGAAAAATCATTTGGAAAAGCAGTGGATTATCTTTTGCAGGAATTGGAACAAAGAGAAAGCGGAAAGAACCATAAGATACCAACGCTATGGTTTGTTATTAACGAGTTTGCAAATATGAGGGAAATCACGCGGGATGTATATTGGGATAAATTATATACCCTATGGAGAAAGGGAAAAACAGTAGGAATTCATATGGTTATTACATCAAGTGGGTTTGGTGCAAAGGAAATACCGGTGTCTTGGCAGGCAGGATGTAATATGACGATTTGTATGTCAAAAAATCTTTCTGTATTAAAACAAGCATTTCATGAAAAAACAATACCGAAAAGAAGCTCAGAAAATGATCAAAGAGGATATGTGCAATTGGATGAAAAGGTAATGGAAATCCAATTGTTATCACCAAGAAATTGGAATGAACAGCCTTTGAAACTGGATGGTTTCGGAATAGATGAGAAACAGTCTCAATGGCTGACAAACAGTGAAGAAATCTATGATTATGAATATTTTATGAGTTCATCCCCTGATAAAGAGGGAATTCCTTTTGCATATGATGACAAAAATGGATGTCAGGTTTGTATTGGGGCTGAATTACAGGGGGATTTCGTGTTTGTTGCGAAAGCCAAGAACACATTAAAAAATAGTATTTTGTTATTGATGGAACAACTGGAGCGAAAGGAAATGAAAATCGCGGTATTGGGAAGTTCTTTGTCAGAGTGGAAAGACATAATGAGTAAACGGAATGTGAGTTATTTAGAGGAACCAGAAGAAACATTGCCGGAGGACATTGATTTTATTATTGTAGAAGAACTTAGAAACTGGGTACAGGCTGATGCAGAACGAATGAAATCTTGGGCAAAGAAGCAGAATGCCCAATGTTGTCTCATTTGTGAAGGACGACAATATCGATTGGCAAGAAGAAATTTATGGATGCGAAGCATTTTAGAAAAACAACAGGGCGTTTATGTTGGAGTTGGGTTTGAGGAACAAAGTGTGTTGGAATGTGTTTCGGAAGAAATGGATTTGGAAAGCAGATTAAGTGATGAGTGGTCTGCTGTACTGATAACTAAAGAGGAAAACAGATTATTGCGGATACCGAAGAAAAAGTGATGTTTTTTGCAAGCAAAACTTTTGGTTCTGTTTCATTGTTGGATTGTGAATGAAAATAAAGAATGTTCATTTAAGATTCTTATAAAAAAGAATCCGAGAGGACATTAAGATGAAAGGTGGCTTAGAAGTGGGAGCATTTATTATCAGTAATGAGAGAAAATCAGAAAATGATATACTTCGGGATGTTTCCAAGAAAAAAATAGCAATAGTAAGTGAACAAAACTGGAAGATTGAAGAAGATATACCAATAAATGATCTTAAGAATAAAATTTGTCAAAACGAAAGAATGGATGTCTTGTACATGGATGTTACCAGAGAAGAAGGATTGGAAACGACAGAACAATTTAGAAGACAGAATCAGAATTCAGCATTGATGCTCATAGCAGATGGAAGTGTGTCGCCTATGAGTTATTTAAGACCAGCCATACAGGCAAATTCTTTGTTGTTACGGCCTTTTGATGAAGAAATGGTGAAACAGGTGGTAGATGAAACCTGGGACTGGTATCGGGATAATGTTACAGAAAGTGAGAATTTTTTTCAGTTTGATACACCGGATGCACCGGTTTCCATTAATCTTGATAAGATTATTTATTTTGAAAGTAACAATAAAAAAATTCAGATACATTTGCAAAATGAGACATTTTATATATACGATACACTAGATCAATTGCAGCAACGGTTACCTGAGTATTTTATCCGCTGTCATAGAGGATTTATTGTTAATTGGAAAAAGATAAAAAGGTTACAGTTGTCAAAAGGGGAGCTTGTACTTGAAAATGAAGTTTGGGTGCCGGTTTCCAGGTCGTATAAACCTATGATTAAGGAGTTGTTTAAGTCGTATGAAGGAAAATAGCGGAGTGAAATTACAGTGGATGGAATGGAACTTATTGTTTGCAATTGCAGGAGTAAAGCATATCTGGGGATTTGATTTTGATACGACTTCAATGAAACAACAGGAAACTATTATGTGTATTCATCGCATGTTGAAAAAAGAAATGCTGACAATAAAAGACGATAAAATCTGTATTTCTGAGAAGTATAAAGAATTGACGGATGGCATAAAAAATGCCGAACAGGTATGGTTTGTAGAAACTTTGCTGGAGGATCAAAAACAAAAAAGTATTGTATATGCAGGTGAAAAATTATTTATTGTTGAAACGGTGCCATGTCAAAAACGTTTTTATCAAATTAGTGTTATGACGAAAGAACATTGGTTAAATGAGTTGAAGGAAAAGGATGGCTATTATGTTACAAGTGAATACAAAGCGGTTAAAGAAAGCTGCTGAGCAAATGCAACAGCAACTTATGAGAAAAGAAGAATTGATGGAACATTTAGACCAATTGTTTTTGAAATTTGGTAAAAGGTGGAGTTTGAAACAACGAAGCGATTGGGCGGATGTTTTAGACCGGGTACATAGGGAAGTGCATTACGAGAAAAAAATGATATACGGATTGGAACGTATTGCAAAAAATTATGAAGCAACTGAAAAATCACTTTTGAGAATTCAGGAGGAAGGAATTCCTGAAAACAACAAGACGGATTTTAAAAAGCTGGATTTATCAGAATTAAATGAGTTATTGAGGGCATGGAAATTGATTTAACTTAGTTGTTGGGCAAAATCCGACTGAGGTAGGTGATTAGCGTGGAGGCGCGAATTTTGTTGTCAATGTAAGCTTCAAAAATTAAGGAAGGTTTCAAAAAACAACCGTAAAAGTTGATAGAAAAAATTGAATTAAATGTAAGGTGAAGAAAATGAAACTACAGGTAGATATAGAAGCGATGAAGAGTAATATTGCAAAGAGAGAAGAAGTTTTAGAAAAAATAGAGCAAATATATAAGGATGAGGAACGACTGACGGATGAGATTGCAGAGGCGAAAGAAGAGTTGGAGTTTATGCGTTACGCCATGCATCGGTATGAACAGGCAGAAGAAAAAAACAGAAACATTGTAGAAAAATTGGATTGGAGGTTGATGTTATATGGAGAGGACAAAAGAAGTTGCGCAGCTTTTGATGCAACTCGAGCAATTGGAAATTGACAGCGAGGAAATCTGGGATGGAGAAGTTGCTATCCGCCAGCAGGATATCGGCATGGACTGGCAGACGGAATTCAAAGAGCAAATCATGGAAATCGCAGAAGAATGGTATCGGGAAGATGCAGTGGTACTTAGAGAAATTGCAAATCAGCTAAATGTTCACTGGAAAAGTGATGTGGCGAAAGATTATCAGGAGGGCATCAAGGGATTGATGGAGTATGGAAAAAATACTTCAAATATGCTTAATAAAGGGGTATAGAGGATTGAGAGTTACTGGTCAGTTGCTGAACAGTAACTCTTTTGTGTATTTTGTTGAAAAAAAAGAAAAAAAAATTGTGGAAAAGGCTGTCTTGTAAAGGTTTTGTAACATATGTATAATATTATTGAATATAAACAGAGTATATTGTAATTATTCACAAGGATTATGCAAGATATCTTGTATTGATTTGTTATAATTATTTTGGGAAAATACCATTTATGTTTTGGTTTAAAGCTACATATAGCATTTGGAAAATAATTATCAGTATAGATATTGAAAATATTAAATTGTGAAATATTACATGAAGAAACAAGGAAACCTTTTAATGCAAAGGAGAGTAAGCAATGAGAAGATGGCAGATAGGAGCATGCGCTGTTGCAGGCTTGTTTGCAGTGGCAGGATTGAGTTTTGCAGGACTTCAAATGAGTGAAAAGACGAATACGACACAGGTGGAGTTTGCGTCAAAACCAGTTACTGCACTACAGCTTAGCACAGCAGAGAAAAAACAAAATAAAGGGATTACTATTCACTATAAATGGGGTGATACACAACCTCACTTGAGTTATTCTTCAAAGACAGCAGGAACTACAAGTTATCCAGGTGTGCCAATGAATGATGAAGGAAATGGCTGGTATTCGTATACGATTGAAGATGCATCTAAGGCGGATATTATTATGAGTGTTCCTGAGTTGGAATTTCAGACCTCGCAGTTTTCTCGTACAGAGGGAGAATATTGGTATGATTACAGTAATGGATGGTCAATGAAAGCACCTGAAAGT
>CADBNB010000108.1 GCA_902795895.1 uncultured Lachnospiraceae bacterium
ATGTACAAATACATAATACCGATATCGTATTTTTCAATCTGTTCCTGCGGAATATCTGCCACGCAGTCGGTAGTAATAAGTACCCTTTTCTTCTTTCGAAAAAAGAAATGATCCGTCTGTTGTTGCTGCGCTGTATCAAAATCTTCTGAATTTTCAACCAGATCAAAAGGTAAATGTTTTAATAACATTCTCTCTAACTCTGTACTCTCAATTGGCTTAGCCAAATAGTCGTTGAAATTGTAATCCTCCACCTTTTTCACCGCAACATTTGCATCCTCTGCAGTACACAAAATAATTTCTGCCTCCCTGCAAAGTCCATTCTCCTGGGCGCGGATTTTCCGGTTGGTTTCAATTCCATCCATTCCACTCATCCGGTTATCAAGGAAAATAACGTCATAGGCTTTTTCTTTGGTTTTATGCAAAGCCTCCATTCCACTATTTGCCTTGTCTATCTGCACCATAGTATCCTCTAAAAGGTTTTCCATAACTTTAAGGTTCATTGGGTTATCATCCACTATAAGAACACGAGCATTTGGCGCAGTAAATAATACTTCATATTTTGATACTTCCCGATTAAACGAAGCAGCAAAATCAAGATTTCCAATAGCAGTGTCATCTTCAATTTTCTGCTTAATATTAACTGTAAATGTCGATCCCTTAGTGTAAATACTATCCACCTTAATATCTCCATCCATTAGTTCGATTAACTGCTTTGTAATGCTAAGACCAAGTCCGCTACCTTCAATCTTGTTGTTTTCTTTTGTGTTGATACGATGGAACGAATCGTACAAATACTGTAATTCTTCTTTTTTAATACCCACTCCTGTATCAGCAACAGAAATGGTCATAGTTAAATTGTTTTCATCTGTCTTTTCACCATACACAACCAAGGTTACGGAACCCTGATTTGTATATTTCACAGCATTTGTTAATATATTTAACATAATCTGTTGCACACGTTTTTGATCTCCATACAATTTTCTAGGAAGGTTCTCATCCACTTCTACATGAAACTCCAACCCCTTTTCCTCGGCACGGACCGCCATCATTCCAATCACATCTTTTATAATATCCTTCGTATGATAAACCGCCGGATGTATTTCCATCTGATCCAACTCAATCTGTGAAAAATCCAAAATATCATTTACCAGATTAAGTAACATATGACTGGCTTTATTTATATTATCCACATATTCCAAAACTTCCGTCTTTTCTGTTTTTCGACGTACCATCTCGTTCATACCGATGATACTGTTGATTGGTGTTCGAAGCTCGTGACTCATGCTGGCAAAAAACCGCTCTTTTGACTGACTAAGCTGCTTAATCTGCTCTGCCTGCTCAATTACACGATTCTTCTCATTTTCAAGAATTTTCTTTTGAAAATACAAAACTACACCAATACCAACACCAATAAGTACTAAATTAAACAGCGAGTCTAAATAAACAAATGTCTTATTATATGTATCCACAACCAATGTTGGTCTATGATAGGCAACTCCATAAATAACGATATTTACACAAGTATCAATTAAAAGCATAACCCGCATCCGATTTCCATTGTACATCATACAGGTGTACAAATATGGAACCATCAGGCTAAAAGGAGCTCCACCTTCCAATGCACCATTTCCCAAAAACAATATAGGAAAGATAATGAAAGTAATAATTCCCCATATAATTCCTTTGGCATGATCTATTTGCACACGACTTGCCACAAATCTTAAAATCAATATCAGGAAAACAAACAATATAACAATGGGAAAACTACTTAATAAAGTATTTGTAATCATTACTGTCTCCAATAAGGAAATAACCGCCATGGCAGCTCCCATCATAATAAAGAAATTAAACAACCTGTCTTCTGTTTTTGATTCTCTGATATACAAATCTTCATACATTTTTTTTATTCTATTCCACATGGCTTACACCTCCTCACTGCCCGTTTCCTGCTTTTTCATAATTTCACCTTTCAATTTTACAAGGGTATCAAAAGCAGACATGTAATCTGACATTTCCACTTTACGGATAACAGCGCGCAATGGTTTTTCCAATGGAACATCCATAAACTGATATTTTTTCAATTGCTGTAAAATATCGTTCATCGTATTACCGTCAAATTCATACATGGCATTTTCTAAGGACTTGATTTTTTCATCAAATGTTTCTTCCGTCAAAATCTCATACTCTGCCAGATTTTCCTCTTCCGGTTCCGCATTTTCCGGTTGCAACTGATTAAATACAAACGGACTGGCAATTACAAATGAAGTCACACGGTCAAACTCATCCAATGTCTCCTGATGATGTTCCTTAATATAGGCAAAATCGTTTGCTTTACCCGCTTTTTCCAATGCCTTTGCCATTTCTGACAACGGAGTTGCTCCAACGGTTCTCATAGAACTCTTTATTCCATGAATTAAAATAATATACTCTTTCCAATTCTCGGTTTCAAAGAATTCCTTTAATTGTCTGTGATTTTCTTCTGCAGTTTCTCCACAAACTCTAAGAACATCCAACCATTTTTTCTCGCCACCGCAGAATAAAACACCTGCAGTCTTGTCCAAATCACCAACCTGGATTTCTTCTTGTGTTTCATATTCTTCACTTGTGTCTATCACCTCATCTGTTTCTTGCAACTGAATCAGCTTATCCTCCGGAAGATTTCTAATGAGCAGACGTTCCAACACAGAATTTTCAATTGGTTTTTCAATAGAATCAGAAAAACCTTCCTTCAAAAACATTTCTCTGGCTCCGGCTACCGTATTGGCAGTAAGTGCCACAATCGGAACCGACTGATAAAAGGTACCTGAGGTTGCACGGATACGGTGGAATGTTTCTACACCGTCCATTTCCGGCATCATATGGTCCATAAATACAATGTCATAATCCTTTGATTCAATCACATGTAAAGCTGCTTTACCACTATTGGCAGACACACATGCAATATTGTATTTTTGCAAAATACCTTCCATAACCTTTAAGTTCATTAAATTGTCGTCCACAACCAGTGCCTTCACATTTTTCGCAACAAGTTTTTTGTGTGTGACCGGCATCATTCCACCACGCAGACTTCCCTTGACGATTGCCACAATTGGGAAAATATAAAATGGCTTATATAAACGATATAATTTTGGATTTTTAATCTCATCCTCTTCTTCACGATACAAAGTAACAATAACAAATGTTTCATTTGCCAATTCGTCAAAATACTCTTTTGCCTCTTCATACTCCCCTTTCGTGATGAAAACATGGGTATATTTTTCTTTTTCCATCCGTCGCTTAAATTCTGCCAAATTGGCACTTATATGACTTTTTACCTGCATCTGGGATACCATTCGACTAATAGATTTGGTGTAGGCATCTCTTGTTTTTTCATTGACATATTCCTCGAAATTGATATACAATCCCAAATTAATCTTGTCTTTATCTTCAAACTGAACGATTGGATTATCATCAACAATCTCCTGAGGAATGATAATTCTTGCAGTAGTTCCCTGTCCCTGTTTACTGTAAAAATTCATAACACCGCCCTGTTTTTCAACCAAAATCTGCGAAATGGCAAGTCCCAAGCCGATACCACTGCTTCTTCGATTTCTTCCACTGTCAATCTGCGAATAATTATTAAAAATCTTTTCTACATTTTCATCCGTCATACCCATTCCGGAATCCCGTACTTCCACAATAAGGTTAATACCGTACGCTTCCCGACGAAACCCGATACTTAAGCAGATACATCCCTGTTCCGTAAATTTAATGGCATTATCCAACAAATTCATAATGATACGACGTATTTTCTTTTCATCACCTAATAGCTTTGATGGAATATTCGCATCACAATCCACCACAATGTCCACGTCAGTTCCACTAAGCTTCGCCAGGGACATATCCACAATATCATTGATGGTAGATGTAATGTTATATTCTTCTTTGGCGATTTCTATTTTTCCACTCTGATACTCGGAAAAGTCCAAAATATCACTAACAACAGAAGTCAGATTTCGACCTGCCACCTGAATATAAAACAGATTGGAACGAATCTCCGAATCTGTCACCTGCTGCAATAACACCTCACTAATACCGCATATAGTGTTAATCGGTGTACGTATTTCATGACTTACGTTTGCAAGGAAGTCATCTCTGCTATCCTCAGCCTCTTTCAGATCTGCAATAACTTTTTGCATTTCCATCATGGAACGATTTCTATTTTTCGTCCAAAACCACAAGACAAAATACAAAATAAACATATTGGCAATATCCGAAATAATCAGAAAAAACTCGGAAGGTTCAAAAAAATCCTTCGGAATCCAATAATGCATATACAACATAATACTTACAACACCAGTTAATAATGGCAGAATCACAAGCCGCTCCACGCTTAACCATGCTGCCATAATCATAATGGTATACAAATATGGCATGAGCTGAATCGGATTATGAAAAAACGCCACCTGCATGGCAAACATAAAACACAAACATAATATGATAATTCTTGATTTAAACTGATGGTGTCCTACCTTTGTTGCAAACATAATCCACGGAGTAATCCATGCCATGGCAAGAATAGCAAGAATCCACTGTGGAAAATCTCTTGCCACGATTTCTACCACACAAAATAACACATATATAGTTAAATAAAGCAGGGAAATAAATTCTGTACCCTGATGCATTTTTCTTTGTCCAACTTTATCAATAAATTCGATGCCAGACTTTGGTCTTTTGTTTCTGCCTTTATTCTGCATGTAAATCCCCCCCCTGAAAGTACATAACAATATAGTCTATATGCTAAACTGTAGTCATTTTTATGTATGCTTTGCTATATAGAAAACTTCCAAATTACTACTTTCTACATGGCAAAAAATACATATGAAACAGACACAACTTTTTCAAATATGATGATAAATGAAACCCGACCGGGGATTTCCCCGACCGAGTCTCCTGTTCTTTCGAACTACCTAAAAAGTTTTTAGTATTTTCCAAATCCGCTTCCAAGAGAAATAATCTGTTCATTTCTCTCGGCTTTGCTTGTATCATCCTCGCTCTTTTTTGGAGCTTTTGCTTTTTTTCCATTACCTAAATTATATACAGATAACAATTCCTTCATTTTTCCTGACTGATTTGAAAGCTCGATACTTGCTGCTGCACATTCCTCGCTGGTTGCTGAATTGTTTTGTACGACCATGGATACCTGCTCAATTGCCTGATCTACCTGTTCAATAGCTGTTGCCTGCTGGTTAGACGCTTCTGCAATTTTAGCAACAATTTTTTCACTTTCTTCCACAACTCCGGTAATAGCTCCAATTGCCTTAGAAGTCGCATCTGCAATTTTAGATCCTGTTGCAACTTTCTCAATGGAATCTTCAATGAGTTCTGCCGTTTCCGATGCTGCTGCTGCACTTTTTGCTGCAAGACTTCGAACTTCCTCTGCTACTACGGCAAATCCTTTTCCTGCTTCTCCTGCTCTGGCAGCCTCAACTGCCGCATTTAACGCAAGTATATTTGTCTGAAAAGCAATATCATCAATTACTTTGATAATTTTTGAAATACTTTCCGACGACTGGTTAATATCCTGCATTGCAGCCATCATTTCTGCCATATTTTCTTTTCCGCTATCTACATTTTCAAGGGCGTGTCTCATAAGTTCTGCTGCCTTGTCCGCTTCCATTGCATTATCTTTTGTCTTTGACGCAATATCATCAATGGAAGATGTAATCTCCTGAATGGCACTTGCCTGCTCCGTAGAACCCTGTGCTAAAGATTCACTGGCACTTGCCACCTGTGAAGAACTGTTATTTACCTGTATTGCAGCATCACGGATACTTGTAAGGGCATGCAGATTTTTATCAACCAGATTGTGGATGGCATTTCCCAATACATCTTTTTCTGATTTTACAACTACGTTTACGGTAAGATCTCCATCTGCCACCTGTTCTGCTATCTCCGCCTGACTTTTTACACTTTCTACTACACTTTTGTAGCCATCAATCATACCTTTAATCTCTTCTTCTTTGTAATCATTAAATTTAATATTTAAATCTCCGCTTGCCATCTTTTTTGATGCCTTGATTACTTCACCAATTCCTCTGCTTAATCGGAATAACAGCACATAGCCAATGTAAGCCAAATCTCCAATAAACAAAACCAACAGTCCAAGCATCCACAAACTATACTGTTGGACAACTACATCTACATCCAAATCCGGATTATTGGCTACTTTTTTAATTTCCAAATACCCCAAAAATATACTGACAATAATTAACACGTCTAAGATTGCAAATCCTATAAGTGCCTGTTTTTTTACGGACATTGCTTTCATAATAAAGTCCCCCTTTTTTTCTCTAATGTTCTCTCGGAGTCTTTTTATACAAGAATTTCGAGATAGATTTTTCTTGGATAACGACATTCCCGCAGTGCGTACACGGTGTG
>CADBNB010000109.1 GCA_902795895.1 uncultured Lachnospiraceae bacterium
CAAAAAGTATGCTGTTGTTTTTGGAGGAATAGCAATCGCTTTAATTTTGACGTATCATTCGCCTATCGCACGAATGAGTTATGGTTTGGATCCTTTTTATTCAGGAGAGCCGGATTGGATACTGGCAAGAAAATATAAAAATAAAGATGAAAAAGCGGATTATAAAATAACCGCTTACGATATGGATTTGTCAATGAATATCATGCTTTCTGCTAAAGTGAATATGCGAGTGTCAAAGTCGTTGGAACATTATAAAATGACGCTTTATAATCGCTATAAAGTCACAAAAGTAACCAATCAGGATGGTAAGAAACTGGATTACAGACAAAAAGAAAACTATTTGGATATTTACAATAAAGATAAAAGTGAGGTTACAAATATTATTATCCGATATTGTGGTAGTGATATGAATCATTATACCAGCTATCAGTGTTGCTTTTTACCGGGGTACTTTTTGTATTATCCGAGGGCAGGATACATCCCTGTATATAATGAAATATATGGATATGTATATTATAGTTTTGTTAATGAAGATACACAGTTTAGGGTGAAGGTAAATTCTCCGGAAAAGTATATTTCCAATTTGCCACTGAAAAATGGGGCGTTTGTAGGAAAATGTGATGGCTTTACGTTAGTAAAAGGTTTTTTCAAAAAGAAAGATTTAGGAAACGGAAATATTTTGGTGTATCCATATCTGGATGACTGGATTCATTTTGACGGGAAGAAGTCGGAAGAAGAATGTTGGGAAGAGTATTTTGAAGAATCAAGAAAAGAATTGGCCATTGACAATGTTAAGAACAAAATACTATTTTTTGACAGTAGTATAGATATGAATCAAGGCTGGGTATCAGGAAAGGATCAATTCTTTATACAAAGTTATCCTGTATGCTATTATTCAGGAATAATGCCGGAAGAACAATCAGAGGATTAGAGAGAATGATAAAGAAGGGATATGAAAGAATATGTTAGAAGTACAAAATGTAAGTAAAAAATTTAAAAAACAGGAAGTATTGCATGGAATCGATATGAAACTTGACAATGCAGTATATGGATTATTAGGTGAAAACGGTGCAGGAAAAACAACATTGATGAGATGCATCGCCGGGTTGTATCAAAATTACTCGGGAAAAATCACATGGAAAAATAAAAATGGTGAAATTGAAAAAAAATACTATCAGAAAATTGGATATTTGCCACAGACTTTTGAAGGTCTTGGTGAATTAAAAGTTGAAGAATTTTTAAAATATTTTTGTGCCATGAAAAAAATTGATAAAAAGCTGGAAAAAACAGAAATTGAACGGGTGTTGGAAAGTGTAAATTTATTGGAACACAAGAAAAAGAAAGTGGCTTCATTGTCCGGTGGTATGCGAAGAAGATTGGGAATTGCACAGACGATGTTGGGAAATCCAAAGCTTATAATGTTTGATGAGCCAACAACAGGGTTGGATCCCAAAGAACGCCTGCGTTTTCAAAATATAATTGCAGAAAATAAGAAAAACGAGAATGTAACAATCATCTCTACCCATTTAGTTTCTGATATAGAATATTTAAGCGACAAGATTATTGTTATGAAAGAAGGAACTTTGTTAGGTGTATTTACTCCGTTGGAACTTGCGAAGGAAGCAGATGGAAAAATATATGAACTTTCTGAAGAAGAATATGAAAATGTAAAAGAAGATGTGTTGCTTATTAAGATTTCTCAAAATGTAAATGCACGTAAAATTCGTGTTATGACAGATCAGCCTATGGACTACGAAAAGGTAGAAGCAACAGTGGAGGATGGATATTTATGGATATCAAGATAAGTATAAAATCAATGGGACAATATTTTATGATTCCTCTTTTGATCAATGATATTTTGATTCCCTTCGTTATTTTGTTGATTAAAACCTATGGAAGTAAGTATAATCTGGGTCAGGGTGTTTATTTGCTCAATCAGATGTTTGTACCATTTCTGGCAAGTTTCTGGATATTTTTACACATGACAAAATATATTGATGCAAAAGGAAATGAATGCTACTATATCGCAAAGAGAAGTAAACTACCAGATGTGCTAAAACTGTTTGTATTATATATTCTTTTAAATACGCCATTTTTTATTTGGTATTGCAGTCTTGATGCAAAATATTTCATGGAATGGGTTCACATTGTAATCATGTCTTTTGTATTTGTGTCAGCGGCATATTGCGGTTGTTATGTATTTAAGAGTATTTCTTTGGCGTTGATTTTTCCGTTTTTATATTTGGTTGCGTCAGTTACCGGATTAAGTTCTGTTTTGAATAAATATTCATATTATGAGTATGATGGTATGAGCGGTGAACAACTGTTAAATAAATATAAAATTTTTATGATTGTGGCAATTCTGTTTTTAATCATTGGGAATAAATTGAATCATAGATATGAAGATTATAATTTATAATGAAAGTGTTTTCTGTAGACATATTTTTTGCAAGCACACAAAAGCCTCAGATTTTCTG
>CADBNB010000110.1 GCA_902795895.1 uncultured Lachnospiraceae bacterium
ATACCTCACGTACTTTTCCTTCTTTAATTGGCTGATATTCTTTCATTATTCTAAACCTTTATCCTTTCCGGTATCCACAGCTAACACTGTCTCTTCTTACCAATAATTGATTAATTAACGTTTACTTATGAATTATAATACACCTTGCCTTGCAAAATCAATAGAAATCCGCAAACTCTCTCATCAAACTTTAATCCAAAATCATACGTATATATGTTAAAATTACCAATGAATTATGTGAATGCATCAGATGTATGGCTCACTTTTTTGTAACAAAACTTGTAAAAATCGCGCATTCAAGCTATAATTAATAAGTTGTGGGTAAGGATAAACATCCCATATTTCGTGCATTCGAAATATCTGCACAATTTTAAATCATTAATTGATATAAACTCTATAATGTTCTCTCGGAGTCTTTTTATACGAAAATATAGCCGAAATTTTGGTATAAGGAAGACTCAGAGAGGACATTCAAAGAGTTGTGGAGGTTATTTTATGTTAAGAAAGAAACCAACGGCAAAAAAAGGACTAAACATCATTATCGTAGGATGCGGTAAGATTGGTTCTGCCCTATTGGAAAGATTATGTAAAGAGGAAGATTCACACGATATCACTGTAATCGATAAAGATAGCGAACGTGTGCAGTATTTTGCCAACCAGTTTGACATAATGGGTATCGTCGGTAACGGCGCCAGCTACAACATTCAGTTAGAAGCCGGTATTCAACATGCAGATTTATTTATCGCAGTTACCCGTTCAGATGAGCTAAATCTTTTATGCTGTACCGTTGCAAAACAGGTATCTGACTGTGCAACTATCGCTCGTGTCTGCAATCCGGACTACAGCAAAGAAGTCGGTTATTTGCAAAATAAACTCGGACTTGCCATGATCATCAACCCAGAAAATGAATTTGCCCGTGAAGTAAGTAAAATATTAGCAGCACCAACTGCCCTTGAGGTAAACTCATTTGCCCACGGACGCGCTGAGCTTATAAAAATCAAAATTCCAGAAGGAAACATGCTTGATGGCATGACTATCGCAAAAATGAGCAGCATGATTGATGTGAAATCCATCATCTGTGCAGTAGAAAAAGACGGAGAAGTAACGATCCCATCCGGTGCATATGTTCTTCATGCCGGAGACATTATTTCCGTTGTCCTTTCCAAAAATGACGTAAAACTCTTTATGGAAACCATCGGATTTAAAACAAAACGAGTAAAAGACACCATGATCATCGGTGGTGGAAAAGCTGCCTACTATTTGGCAAAACGCCTGATGCACATGGGAATCAACGTAAAGATCATTGAAAAAGACCGTGCACGTTGCGAAGAGTTGAGCGTATTATTGCCAAAAGCAATCATTATAAATGGTGACGGAACAGACCGTGAATTACTCCGTGAAGAAGGTATTCACAAGACCGAATCCTTCGTGCCAATTACAGGTATTGATGAGGAAAACATTATCCTCACCCTTCATGCCCGTCAATTGTCAGATACAAAAATCGTAACAAAGGTAAATCGTACTTCTTTCAAAGACGTCATCAGCTCTTTGGAATTAGGAAGCGTCGTTTATCCAAGATATTTCACAACAGAAGCTATCATTGCCTATGTTCGTGCGAAAACAAATTCTATGGATAGTAACATCGAAACCCTTTACCATATGTACGACCACCGTGTAGAGGCAATCGAATTTGTAGTTCAAAAAGAATCATCTGTGACTAATGTTGAGCTTCGCAATTTGAAATTAAAGAAAAACTTATTAGTTTGTTGCATCAACCGAAATGGAAATATTATCATTCCAAGTGGAGATGACACAATTCAGGTAAATGATTCCGTTATCATTGTTACCATACATTCAGGTTTCAAAGATATTCAGGATATTTTACAATAATGGTTTGCCAGATATTAAGGCCTTTTTGCTTAATATCTGATGAATGAAGTTTTTCTTCAAAATCCTTTTCACTTAATTATTAAAAGGATTTTGAAAATACTATTTAAAACAAAAATGTTCTTTCGTTATTTGCTTCTACATAAAAAGACTCCGAGAGAACATAAAACATTAATAGGAGGCGAATTTGACATTTCAACTATTTAAATTGATTGTCAAACATATATTATGAACAAATCTCTAATTCAATATATTTTAGGATACGTACTGATGATCGAAGGTGTTCTTTTTTCAATACCTTGTATCACAGCTTTATGTTATCAGGAAAAAGAAGGCTTTATGTATTTAGGCGTTGGCGGTTTTTGTATAATCATTGGTCTTCTTATGCGTAGAAAAAAACCGAAAAACGATGTATTTTACTTAAAAGAAGGTTGTGTAACAACATCATTAAGCTGGATTTTCCTCAGTTTTTTCGGTTGTATACCTTTTGTATTAACTGGTGAAATTCCATTTTTCATCAATGCATTATTTGAAACAGTTTCTGGTTTCACCACTACAGGTGCCAGCATATTATCCGATGTTGAATCACTTTCCCACTGTTCCATTATGTGGAGAAGTTTTACACACTGGATTGGAGGAATGGGAGTATTAGTATTCCTTCTTGCAATCGTTCCAATGAGTGGCGGTTCGCACATTAACCTTATGCGTGCAGAATCTCCGGGACCATCCGTAGGAAAACTTGTACCAAAAGTAAAGCAGACAGCTCAAATCCTTTACTTGATTTACTTTGCCCTTACATTTATGTTATTTATCCTTCTTTTATTTGAAGGAATGAGTGTATTTGAAGCGTTAAATACAAGTGTTGCCACTGCAGGTACCGGTGGTTTTGGTATTAAAAATGACAGTTTAATAAGCTACAGCCCTTACATTCAATGGGTTGTTACCATTTTCATGCTGTTATTTGGTGTTAACTTCAATGCCTACTACCTTATTATATTCAGACAGTTTTCAAAAGCCTTTAAAATGGAAGAAGTCAGATATTATTTTATAATCATAGGTACTTCGATTTTAATCATCTTTTTGAACATTTTACACATGTTTTCAAGCTGGGCAGACGCATTAAGACACTCTGCATTCCAGGTTGCAACCATCATTACCACCTGTGGTTTCTCCACCTGCGATTTTGATTTGTGGCCGGAAACCAGCAAAACAATCCTTGTGCTTCTTATGTTCGTAGGAGCCTGTGCCGGTAGTACCGGTGGTGGTATGAAAGTATCGCGTTTTGTAATTATGTTTAAAACTGTTATGAAAGAATTAAGAGGATATATTCATCCAAAGAGTATTCAAAAGATTAATATGGACGAGAAACCAATTCCACACGAAGTAGTAAGATCCGTAAATGTTTATCTCATTACTTTCATCGTTGTATTTGTTTCCTCTGTATTTTTGATTTCCTTTGATGGAAATGATTTAACAACTAATTTTACTGCAATTGCAGCAACAATCAATAATATCGGTCCTGGACTTTCCAAAGTTGGTCCGACATGTAACTTTGGTTTCTTCTCACCACTTTCAAAAATCGTTATGATCATTGATATGTTGGCAGGAAGATTGGAATTATTCCCATTGTTGATATTATTCCATCCAAGCATTTGGAGAGACGGAAAATAAAGCATTTAAAAAGTGTCTCACTTAGCATTCAGTATACAAGATATGTATTATTAAATCATTCTTATATCTGATTACAAAGTGAGACACTTTTTTATGTAATAGGAAATTGCGATGCAATTTCCTATTACATAAAAACGCTCCGCGAGGATGTGCAGACCGAGGAGATGGAGTTAATTGCTGCGCAATACCGCGGTCGCGCTAGAGTTTTGCAAGCAAAACTCTTTGTTCTAAATTGTTAATATAGACATCTGTTTTTCAACTGAAATCTACTTTAGTTTCAATACTAATTTAAACTTCTGAATTTATCGCTTAATTAATCTTAAAGATTCTCTCCGCATTTTTATGCATGAGCATTTCGTAATCTTCTTCCTTCATTATTTTCGGCAAATCCTTAAAATATTCCTGATATAGTGAACGCTCTCCCCAAGGATTACACAAATACGTATCTTTCCCATCAATAGGAGCATCACTTCCAAACACGATTTTTTCATTTCCGTACCTTCTAAAAGCTTCTATTGTGGTCTTTACAGGCACCCAAGTCGTATCCCCATATAAATTATCCAATTTTCCCAATAAATCCAATGCAAGGCTATTATCCGAGCACAGACCCATATGAACCATCACAAACGGAATACTAGGAAACATTTTTGCTGCTTCATATACATGCATAGGACTTGCCACACCTCCATTATCCGTGTGAGAAACTACCGGTAAATCAAATTCAGCCGCCATTTTCCAATAGGGAATCAATCTCTCATCTACAGGAGATATATTGGATTTATATGGGTGAAATTTTACCGCTTTTACCACATCTAAGTTTTCTTTTACCAACTGTATAAATTCTGATGTAATTCCCTGTGTATATGGTCGAATCCACGGTGCAACACTAATCTTTCCAGGATGTTCTCTGGCAAATCTTATGGCGTTTCTTAATGCGTCTTCCTGACTCATTTGTTTTGAAAGATCTGCCTCCTCATTTCCCAACTCTCCAGAATCAGAATTCGATAATATCACATGAGATATTCCGTACTCTTCCATCATATACAGTACCATTTCCTCTGTCATATGAAATCCCATATGCTCCCCACCAATATGTACATGCGTATCAATAATTTTCAAAATAATCCCTCCAATAAACTCCCCACAACTGACTACGCCAGATATGGTTTTCTTACAAACTTACGTTAATTCAATATTTCCCGTAATCTTTTAGAACAAAGAGTTTTGCTTGCAAAACTCTGGCGCGACCGCGGTATTGCGCAGCAATTAACTCCATCTCCGCGGTCTGCGCATCCTCG
>CADBNB010000111.1 GCA_902795895.1 uncultured Lachnospiraceae bacterium
AATAATAAGGGAATTGTAAGCTACAAGAAAGTAACCGGTGTTTCCGGATATCAGATTGTTCTTGCAAATAACAAAACATTTACCAAAGGAAAAAAAGTGGTAAAAACCAAACAAACGAAAAAAACCCTTACGATAAGTGCAAAGAAAACTACATTCTTAAAAGTACGTGCCTACAAACAAACAAAGAAAGAAACGGTATATGGCGCATTTAGTAAAATAGTAAGTGTTAATCCTACTACTGTAGCACCTTCAAAAACACCTGTTGGAACGCCTACACTACCACCTACCGATGTGTACACTCCTTCGCCTACAGATGCGCCAGCTACCGAAGCACCTGTTGAAACTCCTACACTACCACCTACCGGTATGTATACTCCTTTGCCTACAGAAACACCAGCTACTGCTTCTCCTTCGGCAACTCCAACGGGAACACCTGTTACACCAACCTCTACGGCAATTGTAGCAAGTCCGACCGCATTGGTAGCAACTGCTACTGCAATCGTGACTTCTCCATCAGTTGTCAGTGTAAAACGCACTTTCGATTTTTGGGGTTCTCATCCATTAAGCAGTGCACCTGAAGATGTATATGTATTTACAAACAGAGCGGATCTTTTGAAATTCTTTGCAGAAGATAACGGTTCCCGCTTAAAAAATAACGAAAAAGCCATTGATAAATACACCGACGAATTTTTCAAAACAAATAACTATGTTGTCGTGGAGCATGCCGGTGATATTAGCGGTATAGATTATGCTATCGAATCATGTGTACAAGACTATACCGTATCTGAAAACGGTTGTTTAAATATCACACTTGTTAGAAAAACCATAACAAAATATGAAAACACGGCAGTTCCAGCGATTGCTTCTGCCAGCAATCAATTTTTTACTTTCGTAACCGACAAATCTGTGACTAGCGCCACTTTCAAAGTGAATTATGAAAGCCAAACTGACCGGTCTTACTTTGAAATACATATGTGTAAAAAACCTGTCATTTATTTGTATCCTACAAAGGAACAAAACATTACCGTAAGTTTTGATCATCCTGATGCACTTACCTGTGTTTATCCTGCTTACAACGGAGAATGGAATGTAATCGCAAAACCGGATGGCACACTTACAGACACAAATACAGGAAGAAACTTATACTCTTTGTATTATGAAGCAAAAAATTCCGTAGACTTTAAGCAGACAGAAGACGGTTTTGTTGTGAAGGGTTGCGACGCTGCAGCATTTTTAGAAGAAAAGTTAGAAATTCTCGGATTAAATTACAGAGAAGCAGAAGAATTTATCATTTACTGGCTTCCAATTTTAGAAAGAAACGAATATAACTACATCCGCTTTGCTACACCGGAAGAAATCAACAAAAACGTTCCACTAAATATCAGTGGAAATCCAGATACCATCATCCGCGTTTTAATGGAATACAAAGCGATTGACGCTCCAATTGATGTAAAAGAACAGGTTTTAACTCCTGTTACCAGAAGTGGTTATACAGTTGTAGAATGGGGCGGAACTGAAATCTAAAATATGAGACAGTTCAGTTTGCCTAAGTCGGTATGTTTCTTTGCAAGTAAGCTGCAGAAACAACACCTTCCGACAACACTTTTAAAAAAACACTAGAAAGTTAAAATGAAAATAGATATATCCCTGTCATAGGACAATTGCGATGCAATTTCCTATGACATAACTCAAACTTCGCACTTTTTTAAGTACGAAGTTTGAGTTATGTAATCAAAAATATATATTTTTTATAAGGAGTAAGTAGATGAGCGAAATTATTAAAATAAAAGACATTCATAAATTTTACAAAAACGGAAAAGATTCTTTAGAAGCTTTAAAGGGAGTTTCCTTTTCATTGAAACAAGGAGAGATTCTTGCGATTATGGGAAGCAGCGGTTCTGGCAAAAGTACGCTTTTACATATTATTGGTGCAATGGATGTGGCAGATGAGGGAGAAATTTACTTAAATGGAAAGTTAGAAGAAAAATACGGAGTAGAGCCTAATGCAACCAAAATACGTTCAGAAAATATAGGGTTTATATTTCAGGCGTTCAATTTGATACAGGATTTTACCGTTGAGGAGAATGTGTCTTTGCCGCTGATTTTAGCAAAAGAAAAGAGTAAGGAAATCAGGAAACGCACGAAGGATATTTTAGAGTGGGTTGGTCTAGCAGAAAAAGGGAGGAATCCGGTAACAGATTTATCAGGAGGACAGCAGCAACGTGTGGCAATTGCAAGAGCATTAATTAATTAACCCAAAATTTTACTGGCAGATGAGCCAACAGGAAATCTGGACTGCAATACTGCTTAT
>CADBNB010000112.1 GCA_902795895.1 uncultured Lachnospiraceae bacterium
ACCGTGTACGCACTGCGGGAATGTCGTTATCCAAGAAAAATCTATCTCGAAATTCTTGTATAAAAAGACTCCGAGAGAACATTAAAAAAGTAGGGGGGATTTCTATGAGAAAACATTATGTAGACAATATTCGTTGGATTACAGTAGTGATTGTGGTGTTGTATCATGTATTCTATATGTATAACGCTGAAGGTGTTGTGGGAGTTGTGGGTAAAATTTCAAATTTGGATGTGCAATATTATGACATGTTCCAATACATAGTTTATCCATGGTTTATGTTTTTATTATTTATGGTATCAGGCATGAGTTCCAAATTTTATCTGGATAAGCATACGGACAAAGAATTTCTGGCGAGTCGGACTACGAAACTTTTGGTGCCATCCACCATTGGGTTGTTCGCTTTTCAGTTCCTACAGGGATATGTCAATACATTGCTCTCTGATGTGTTTACGAAAAGTCCGGAAATGCCACTTGCAGGAAAAGTTATCGTGATACTTTTAAGTGGAATTGGAGTGCTTTGGTACATTCAGCTTTTATGGGTGTTTAGTCTGCTTCTGTTTTTTATCAAAAAAATAGAGAAAGGACATTTGCTTTCTCTTGGGAAAAAAGCAGGTCCAATCACTTTACTTTTGCTTTGCGTGCCGGCCTTTCTTACCGCACAGATTTTAAATACACCAATCATTGTGGTCTATCGTTTTGGCTGGTATTTCTTCGCTTTTTTGATGGGATACTTTGTTCTGTCACATGAGGCAGTAGTGGAACATTTGAAAAAATGGTTTCTGCTCTTGATTTTGATGGCAGTGGGGTTAGGTACCGTATTCTGCGTGATGTATTTTGGAAAAAATTATGCAGATCAACCGGCAAATCGTTCCCTTTGGTTTGTGGAATATGGCTATTTTGCATCCTTGGCAATCATCGGAGGTATGGCAAAATACGGAGATATTTGCAATCGTTTTACCAAGTGGATGAGCCAGAGAAGCTTTGGGCTTTATGTATTCCATTATCTTGGCATCTCAGCCATGGCTTGGTATGTGGGACGACTAAAAATACTACCAACTCCGGTTACTTATCTATTGACGGCACTTGCAGGTTTTGTCAGTGGATATGTGTTATATGAGCTGATTTCCCGTATTCCTTTTTGGAGATGGGCAGTGCTTGGCATGAAGAAAAAGAGGGATAAAGAAAAATAAAGAAAAAATGGTGGGAATATGAAAGAAATCGTAGAATTATTAATGACACAACAGGATAAAAAATACTGCAAATTTCAAAGTGGTTTAATACCGGGAACCGATGGGGATACCATGATAGGTGTTCGCACACCGGCACTTCGAAAACTTGCGAAAGAGATTGCAAAGATGGATATTTGTGAGGCATTTTTACAGGAGGTGCCTCATAAATATTTTGAGGAAAAACAGCTGCATATGTTTATCATTTCCGAGTATAAGGACTTTGCAACCTGTGTGCAGGCAATCGAAAACTATCTGCCTTACGTGGACAATTGGGCAACTTGTGACCAGTCTACCCCAAAGGTGTTTAAAAAACATAAAGAAGAATTGCTCCCTTACATAGATCGTTGGATGGAAAGTGAGGAAACCTATACTATTCGCTATGGAATTCGTATGTTGATGAACGAATTTCTGGATGGGGATTTTAAACCGGAATATCTGGAAAAAGTGTGTCGTGTCCAGTCGGAAGAATATTATGTAAACATGATGATTGCCTGGTATATGGCAACTGCTCTTGCAAAGCAATGGGAGGCTACGGTGCAAGTATTGGAGAAGCAGGTGCTTTCCCCTTGGGTGCACAATAAATCCATTCAAAAAGCCTGTGAAAGTTTTCGTGTATCGGATGCACATAAAACCTATTTGCGTAGCTTAAAACGGTCAAATCGAAAGGAAGTGTAAAGGTTGCAATATGAAAATATCACAAAGGCTCTCTTTATAAGTCGCCCCAACCGTTTTATTGCGGAGGTGGAAATCGATGGGAAACCGGAGACTGTGCATGTGAAGAATACAGGAAGATGTAAGGAACTCTTGCTTCCCGGTTGTGAAGTGTGGCTTACGGCTCCAGGCACACCGAATCGAAAGACCAAGTATGATCTGGTGGCAGTGAGAAAGAGCAATGGTATGTTAATCAATATGGATAGTCAGGCGCCAAATAAAGTGGTGAAAGAATGGCTTGCAAAACAGAACTATGATAAAATCGTGCCGGAGTATACCTACGGTGCTTCTCGAATTGATTTTTACATGGAGCGGGGCAAGGATCGGTACCTGATGGAAGTAAAAGGTTGTACCCTGGAAGTAGATGGTGTCGGCTATTTTCCTGATGCACCTACAGAACGGGGCATAAAGCATTTGCGGGAGCTTATGAAAGCAGTGGAGGATGGATATCATGCCATTCTTTTGTTTGTCATTCAGATGGATGAGGTAAGAGAAGTGCGGGCAAATGTGGCTACCCATCAGGAGTTTGGCATAGCATTGGAAGAGGCAAAAAAAGCAGGAGTGGAAGTGAAGTTCCTCACCTGTCATGTGGAGCCGGATCTTTTGGTGGCGTGTGATTAAAAAAGAAAGGAGCAAACCCTTTGAATAAAATAGCATATTTTCATCTGCCAGGATTATTTGAATTCTATCCCTTTTATGAAAAATTTTTGCCTTTGTTTCGGATGCATCGGGAATACTTTTACGATTGGTGTGAAATCGGTTCAATCTACGGTGTGCCGGGAGATTGCCTGTGGGCAGGGGGAAGAGTAGAGTACGGCGATACCAGCCCAAAACAGGTGTTGGAACTGGTGCAAAACTATGGAATATCGGCAAGACTGACCTTTAGTAATTCCCTATTGGAAGAAATACATCTAAAGGACCAGCGGTGCAATGACTTGTGCACTTTGTTCGCTAAAGAAAACAGGGTGGAAAATGGTGTAATTGTCCATTCGGATTTGTTGCTTTCATATTTGCAAAAACAGTATCCGGACCTGTATCTCATATCCTCAACCACAAAAGTATTGACGGACTTTTCGGCATTTTTGCAGGAAGTAAAACGGGAAGAATTCCGCTATGTGGTGCCGGATTTTCGGTTAAATAAACGGTTGAAGGATTTACAGAAGATGACGCAGCTACAAAAAAACAAGCTAGAATTTCTTTGCAACGAGTGCTGTGATTTCGGGTGCAAAGACCGGAAACAATGTTACGAAGAAGTGAGCCGTATCCACCTTGGGGAAAACAAAGTGGAACACCAATGCAAATCCCAACATGCAAAAGAGGGGTATCGATTCTCTAAAGTAATGGAAAATCCGGGATTTATCAGTAGAGAGGATATTGAAAACTGGTACCTGCCAAATGGATTTTCCCAGTTTAAAATCGAGGGACGGGGACTTGGCAGCGCATTGGTTTTGGAATTTCTGCTGTATTACATGACAAAACCGGAGTATCACATACATGTGCGGGAGGCACTGTATTTGGATAATATGTTGGATTTGTTTTGAGTGAGAGAATGGCATGTTTCATTAGTATAATTACGCTTTTTGTGTTATATTAATTGGTGTGCGGTTATTAGTTCCGCACACCAATATTCAAATTTTTTTGAATAAAAAT
>CADBNB010000113.1 GCA_902795895.1 uncultured Lachnospiraceae bacterium
CTCCGGTGCCGATTCGGTGAATTTACCGATTGTATTATATGCTCGGATTTCCGGATAATCATCATAAATCGAAAGGTCCGGAATCCAGTTGTAACCTGCGTAAACCGGATCGCAAACGGTAACTTCGTAATCATTTTCATCAAACAAAACCGGCATTACTTTCAATGCCTCGTCATGTTTGTCCGCAAGGCTTTCCTCCGCACGTGCGTTGATGCGCTCGGGTGTGTATTCATACCCTCCGTAAACCGCGGGAATACCGGTATTGGTAAAGCCTCCGAAGGATACCGTGTTCGGGTAAAAGGTAAAACCGTCAAACTGTTCTTTCAGTTCCGGTTTTTCATTGAAAATATACGGCACCTCCGTCTCCAGTGCACGGTCGATAATAATCACGGCGATATTGCGTCCCTCTTTGCTTATCGGGATAATATCCGAAGTACTGCTGTCACTTTCCAGATAATCCAGTCCTTTGTAAACCTTGTTGATTTTCACGGAATTCGTTGTGACGGAGAATAAAAGAATTCCCATCTCCACAGCAATAATCAGCATTACGATTTCCTTCTTTTTTTCAATCAGAATCCATATCAAAACGGCAATTCCGAGGCTGACTGCCAGGCTGGTCACGATTCGGAGCGTTTCGAATTCTTCAAACTCAAAATAAAATAAAGCAGGGGAAACTTCCCCCATAGCAGATCCCGCAATCATATAATTCACAAATGCGATACAACAGACAATCCAGATGATTCTGTCAAAAATCGCTCTTATCTTCTCTCCCGCAAGAATATAATATGCCGAAACCCAGAAACCGAAAGTTCCGATTGCGAAAATACTTGTATAGAAAATGTAACGAAGCGGATTTTTGACATCCGTTACGTTTACAAATTCTGCCGGAGATACTTTAATGATGTTGGAAGGAATAAAACAGCCGGTTAAAAGAATCAGATAAAGAATTCCGGAAAAGAACAGAAAATAATCCCCTTTGCCCTTCATCTTTTCCAGACTGATTTTTTCAATCAAATAATCCGAAAGATATCTTCCTGCAAAAAGGAATAACGAGAACACAATCCATAACAGGCCGAGACCTGACGGTGCAAAAAACAGGCCAACGGTAATCAATATAGAACTACTAAGTGAAATGAGTTTGCAAACCAGTTTTCTTTTCTTGTATAAAAAAGTTGAAAGTACGGATATGGCCAGAAAAACAAAAGGGAGAATCAAATTGGTTTTCCCGAGATCCGAAAGGAATCCAAGCCGAGCGCCTTGTACAATTTCCACATCGGTAAAAAAAGAATATCCGGAAAGGAAATAAAATACATACAAAAAGATTTCAAGAAACAGAAAAAGAATTCCCTGAACGGTTATTTTCTTTTTCCCTGCCGAATCTTCGGAAAAGATTTTGGATACTTTCAGGTCCGACATCAAAAACAGCGGAACGAGAAAGAGATTCACAAAAAAGCATACCAAAACAACCACGATTCCCGTATCATACAACCGACCGAAAATCATAAAAACAATATCCATCAAAAGTGTAATCGGTTTCGTTGTCAGATAAGATATTATTTCCATCGTTTTCACTATGCACCTTTTCTATTTTTAAATCCTCTAATAATTCCCAATATAAGTCCAGTTTTCCAGTCTGTAAGGATTATCCTGAATATGAAACCATTCCCCCGGTGAAAATCTGTTCCAAGGTGTTTCTTCCAAATCACAATCATAAGAAAAATAGACATCCACACCATCTTTCTTATAACTAACGTCATCTAATCTATTACCGGTAAATGGATTAACAGGATCCTTTATAATGTGCTGTGTTGCTAAAAACGCCGTATCTGCATTCACCATAAAATCATCTGCATATTTGAAACCCGAGGCATTAAAATCCTTTACCATCAATACCGGCATAAAAAATTCCATATCCACATTTTGATCCGTAATCAAATCAAAGTGATGGACGTATCTTCCATGATCAGAAACTATAATAATACGAGTATTATCATAGCAGTCATTTTCCTTTAAGTATTCAAACCATTTTCCAAGTTGTAAATACATTGCCATGTTAACTTGGTAATGTTCTAATTGTGACTCACTTTCAACTCGTAACGTCACGTCATTAACTTTAAATCTTTCCTTATCATTTGTATGATAAGCCTCATTATTCACGTTTTTTGCAGGAATATAATCCGGCTCTTGCAATTGACATGGTTCGTGAGTAGCTGCGTTATAGAACAAAAGAAAACTATCCTTTTCTCCTTCACTAAAACTGGTGAAATTCTCGAGGTTATCCAAAATCAAATACCATTCCAAAAACTCATTATTATAGCCGGAATGTGAATTTATCTCATTAAACTCAGCATTACAATAGTTTCCGTTATTATACAAAATAGTTTGCCATGATAATGGAAAACATTTCATCAAAGAATGCATGTAGAAGTTTCTTCTTCGTATGTCTTCAGAACTGATTGAATCTTCTGGCATAAGGCTATCAAACTTTCCCTGGGTATTAAATGCCTTTATTTCTGGATAATCATCATAAATTGATAAATCCGGAATCCATTGATATCCCGCATATGCCGGATCACACACTGTAACATTATATCCATTCTCGTAAAACAAAACAGGAAGCACCTTTAATGCTTCATCATGCTTATCCTTCAATGATTCCTCTTCTCTCGCATTCATTTTTTCAGGACTGTATTCAAATCCACCGTATACAGACGGGATACCTGCATTTGTAAATGCCCCCAAAGATACTGTATTAGGATAGTAGGTAAATCCATCAAAATAATTCTTTAATTCCGGCTTTTCAGAAAAAATAAAAGGTACTTCCGTTCCTAATGCCTTATCCATTATCAAAACAATTACATTCTTCCCATTCTTACTGAGATTAATGTATTCTGCACTTCCGTTTTTTCGATTCAAATAATCTAATTCTGCATATTTTTTTTCAATTGATATAGCATTAATAATTATAGACAAGACAAGAATAATTGTTTCCGCATAAACAAGAATGCGAAAAACATCATTCTTTTTATTAATTGCAAATATTATTGCAACAGATATAAAAACTATAAGAAAAATGTTGATTATTTGTCTTGGCCATTCAAATTCTTTAACCCCAAAATATATAAAAGTTGATGACACTTCGCCCCAATACGAACCAGCCATTATATAATCCAATGACGAAGCAAAACAAATCGTCCATATAAATATGTTTATTATTCTTTTAACTCGGGTATTAGCATAATATAATAATATACCAGTCCATATGCCTATACCTCCTAACGCTAGAGTCATTGAGTAAATCAGATAATGCAACGGGCTCTGCGGATTAGCTGTATCAACAAATTCTGCTACAGAATCTTTAATCATATTGGTAGGAATAAAACATCCAATAAAAACTATCATATATGCAATGCCTAAAATGGGAAATACCAGCTCTCTTTTCCTTTTAATACTTTTTTCAGATTCGGGCTGTTCAGCATTTTTTTCAGTGTCCACTAACTCATTTAAAACATCTTCTTTTTCGTCCAACTTAATCTTCTTTTTCTTTTTCAAAAAAATAACATAACGCGAAATTACTTCCGTAAGTATTATCATTCCGAAATTTATACACCAGAACAAAGATAACGCAAATGATTCCTGGTATATCACAACAACAGTCGTTAAACCAATTATTATTCGACCTATAGCATACAAAAATGATTTTTCTTTTCTTACAAAAACAGATATTACACACAAAAACATAGAAATAAACGGAAATAAATTAAACCTTCCTAAAATTATGTTATCAGGATTCACCCAAGAAAAAGTATTCAGGAAACTATCTTTTTCAATCAAACATAGATTTCCAAAAAAAATAACCGTTGTGTGTAAATATATAATGAATAGCAAAAAAGGAATTATCAGCTGCATTATACAAGAAAAGTCTATGTCTTTACGAATTATTTTTTCTCTGTTTATAGTGTTCCCGTTCTCTAAAATCAGATAAAAAATAATAAAAATCGACCCCATAATAATACCGACAATAAAAATCGCCGGAGTTGAGCCAAAAACACGCCAAATTATTACAAAAATGGTTTCCATCAACAATTCTATAGGTTTGAAAAATAAATATGAAAAATAATCTAATGCTTTCATAAAATACCTTATTTCTTTGGTATATTTGGAGTTGGTGGACAAATCCATATTCCAAATGATAATTATGATGTCTATTATACAATAGAATCAACCGAGAGAGGACCTTTTTATTCTTCAAGAGAATTACGGGTTTTACAATAAAACATAATAAATGCTCCATTTTTCCTTTTCTTTTCCCTTTGAACATAATCCATGTTCTGCTATAATCAAAATAATCGAATATTTAACAACAATTCAGCGAGTATTCATAAAAATGACCGAAAAAATTACTTCGTGTTTTACCTCACATAAAAACATAATTGTAACTATTATAGAAATAATTCTATGTATTCCACTTACCCTGGTGTTCATCGGCTACTTTGGTTTGGTTATCGGATTAGCTTGCGGTTTTTCTTTATTGCTGATTTTGTATCTTTTTAACAGAACCGGCCTGCTTGAAACTCATGATAAATTCAAAATTTCCGACTTCATCAACACAATAGTTCTGTTAACCGCTACATCGTTACTGTTCTTCTTTTTAGCGGATTACCTTGTCCCGACCGGTCCATTTGCAAAAAAAAGCCTTTTTTCTATATTTTTTTCTTTTTTTACGTTCTACCCTATTCTTAGCGTAAGCCAAAATATCCGCCTTAACAACGAAAAAAAGAAGCGTCCACTGTTTCCTTTTCTATATCTTTCAATATCCGTTATCACATTTGATTTTATTCTGTTTATAAACCGTCCTTTGGAAATCTATCTCAATAATGTAAACGATTTCTCATTCTCTTGTTTTGATTTGTTATTTTCTATGCTTTTACCTATAACGGTTTCGTTTATCATTCTGTTTTTTCTTTCGCTTCTGCCGTATAAAATTATAACACTGTTCGATTCCGTTTGCAGTGCTTTCATCTTTTCCATGTATATCCAACTGATGTTTTTCAACCAGTACATCGGAAGCATCAACGGCGGAACATATTTATGGAAAAATCATATCCCGCATACAGTTATTAATATCTTACTTTGGGGAATCATTATAATTGCAGTTACCTACTTTTCCGTCAAATCCGATAAAATCCATAAATTGGTAAA
>CADBNB010000114.1 GCA_902795895.1 uncultured Lachnospiraceae bacterium
ATTAATCTCATTAAAGTGAAAAAAATGAGAGAAAGTTACAATATGCCAAGTATGGATGTAAGCTACCATATGGTGTTTACAGGAAATCCGGGTACCGGAAAGACTACCGTGGCTCGTCTGGTGGCAAAGATTTATCAGGAGCTTGGCATTCTTTCAAAAGGTCATTTAGTAGAAGTGGACAGAGCTGGTTTGGTAGCAGGTTATGTTGGTCAGACTGCCATTAAAGTAAAAGAAGTTGTGGATAAAGCCATCGGTGGTATATTATTTATTGATGAGGCTTATTCATTAACGAATAAAAATGACGCCAATGATTTTGGTGGTGAAGCTATCGATACCTTAGTGAAAATGATGGAGGATCACCGTGATAACCTTGTTATTATTGTAGCAGGTTATAAAAATGAGATGGATGAATTTTTAAAGGCAAATACCGGTTTGATTTCACGATTTAACAAGTTTATTGATTTTGCGGACTACACAAATGATGAATTGTTTGAAATTTTAAAATTAAATACAGACAAAGCCGGATTAGTGATTGAGGAAGATGCCGAAAAAGAGCTTAGAAAAGACATTGAAGCTATGACGGAGGAAAGAAAATTCCTCTTTGGTAATGGTCGTGGTATGAGAAATACATTTGAAAGTATTCTTGGAAAACAGGCAGACAGAATTGTTACTTTAGAATATCCATCAAAAGACGAACTGGTGAAGATTAAATATGAGGATGTAGTTGGAATCATTAGTTACTAACTTTTTGTTCAGAATACTTGAAATTTTGGTGATTTTGCGATATTATATATAACATGGCGTGAGTTTACACAAAAAGTGGAAAATATCGCCAATTTCATGAAATCTGAAGGGAGCGAAAATGATGCGAGTGATTGCAGGAACAGCAAGAAGAATACAGCTTACAACGCCGGCAGGTATGGAGACAAGACCTACCACAGATCGCATCAAGGAAACTCTTTTTAACATGATACAGCCAAGATTGTGTGATTGCCGTTTCTTGGATTTGTTTAGCGGTAGTGGTGCCATTGGTATTGAAGCACTTAGCAGAGGTGCGGATAGTGCCGTTTTCGTTGAAGCAGGAGATGAGGCAGTTCGTTGCATTCAGAAGAATCTTTCAAATACGAAATTAGATTCTATGGCGAGAGTAATGAAGATGGATGTGCTTGCAGCCGTCAGGTCACTAGCGGACAAGAGCGAAGCTTTTGATATCGTTTTTATGGATCCGCCATATGGCAAGTTGTGGGAACAAAAAGTGTTGGAACAAATAAAGTCAACACCTTTGATTCATGATGACACTTTGATTATTTTTGAAGCGTCATTAGATACAGATATCTCATATATTGAAAATCTGGGATATCAGATTAATAAGATAAAAAAATATAAGACGAATATGCATGTGTTTTTGACGTTATAAGAGTGTAACGTTATGCATGTTTACAGGAGGATTAACCAATGGTCGTAGGAATTTATCCTGGGAGTTTTGATCCAGTAACTTTGGGGCATTTAGATCTGATAAAGAGATCGGCAAAGATGGTGGATACTTTGATTGTAGGGGTTTTAAACAACAAAAAGAAGGTTCCGGTTTTTACAGAAGAAGAAAAAAAAAGTATGATAGAACTTGTTACAAAGGATATTCCAAATGTTCAGGTTGAGGTTTTTGAAGGATTGTTGGTGGATTTTGCCAGAATAAAAAAAGCGGGAGTGATTATTCGTGGTTTACGTGCTGTGTCAGATTTTGAGTACGAATTACAGATGACACAGTTAAATCGCCAGCTTGAGAAAAGTCTGGATAATATATTTTTAACTGCCAGCTTGGAGTATACGTATTTAAGCTCCAGTGCAGTTCGAGAAATTGCAAGCTATCATGGAGATATTTCATCTATGGTACCTGCGCAGATTATTGATTTGGTTGAAGAAAAGTATAAGAAAAAATGATTTTAGTATAGGTGTATATGATTAGGCGTATGCATGTTTGTAGAGGTTTTTTTCAAAAGAAAAGAAAGAAAATAGTTACTAAAAATATCAGGTCTGGGAAAATGGGGACTTAGGACAGAGAAGGAAGAGGAGTGTATTTGACATGGCAATGAGCAGAATTGAAGAATTGATTGAAGATATATTTGAGTTTGTAGAGGAGTGTAAATCAGCACCGTTATCCTCTACAAAGGTACTAGTTCCAAAGGATGAATTGTATGATTTGTTGGACGAGTTACGTTTGCGTACACCGGATGAGATTAAAAGATATCAGAAGATGATTGAGCAAAGAGACGCTATTCTTGCAGATGCAGAACAGAAGGCTGCTGCTATGGTAGCAGAGGCGCAGAAGAAGATGGATGCATTAGTAGATGAGCATCAGATTATGCAACAGGCATATGCTCAGGCAGATGCTATTGTTGATGAAGCTGCACAGCATGCAAATAATATTGTGTCAGCAGCGCAAGTTGAAGCAGATGAGATTCGTACAGGTGCCATTGGGTACACATCTGATATGCTTGCCGGTCTTGAAAATATTATGTCAAAAGCATATGCAGACAGCAAGGCACATTTTGAAGGTTTGATGTCGAGCATGGCAGAAAATCTCGAAATTGTCCGTGCAAATGCCAACGAATTAAACGGTACATCAGAGTCGGTAGAGCAGCCGGTTTCTATTGATGTACAGCAGGAAGAAGCCCAAGAGGACAATACAAAGAAAAATCAGAAAGTCATTAAACATCAAGGTGTGATAGATGATTTTTCATCAAGTGATTATTAAAATATAGGTGAATATTAGTACGAAAATGGTTTGTGTAAGTTTACATACACAATATCTTTGAAAAGATAATCCTGAACCTGCAATGACGCTACGAGTTTGGAAAAGGCTGGAAAGCCCTCCGGATGTGGCACATATCATGGTCAGGATTATTTTTATTTTATCAGGCAACAGGCTGTTTGAAATGTTTTGTATTCCGGAGGTCATTTCTAAATTACTGCCTAGTAGAAGACTGATAAATGATGGACATGGAAGAACAAGGAGCATGTTAAAAAAGATAGAAAAAACAATGATGTAACCGCCAATTTTTGCAAGTGTCCGGAAACTGGATATGACAGCTTCGTCAAAGGTATTTATAAATGATGTGTCAGGCGTCGGATCATCACTTGTAATTGTTTGGTCAGATATTTTTGAATGAAAACATGGATTTATATAAAAAAATCGATAAACAATACTGCAAAGAATGGAAGAAAGCAGTATAATAAAGTAAGGAGTAAAATGAGGTAAATGTCCAAAGAAAATTGTGTTTGGTATGTATATCAAAAGAAACATAGGACTTGCGTTATTTACAAAGGATAGAAGATATTGAGCTTCACAAAGGGATATTACGTTTTTTTTCAGTAAGTCGTTGCAGGTTTTTGCACCGATAGGAAAGCCACTTAAAAGCCCGATGAGAATGACATAGCAGCTTTGTTTACTGACACCAAACAGAGGACAAAAAATAGGGGATAGAAGTTCGCATAAAGGCTTGGTAAGATTGGCTGAAATTATAAAATTGGACAAAATACACATGGGAAGTAAAGCTGGTATAATAGTAGTCAACCACAGTTCACATCCTGATTTTGCACCATGAAAGCATAGCTTTGGTGTAAGAAAATAAAAGAGACATATTGCAAAAAGAAAGATGGATGTTGGTGTTTTTGTTTTTTTCATGGGACTCCTTTTTGAATGTTATCTCTAAATTCTTATGAAAAAGACTCAGAGAGAACATGTATTGTCCTCTCAAAATATGGTTAAATGTTTTGAGAGAACGGTAGATAGATGGGGTTTTTAGTATGGTATGCATATGTAAGGATAGATTAGAACTATGAATTCTAATTAGGATAACAGTTTACGAATATGAAAATTGTAACAGTCGGGGAATATTAAAGGGGGCTTTGATATGGAATGTTTAAGAAATTTGAATATTGTGGCGATTTTGGTACGGATGTGTCTGTGCGTCATATGCGGTGGTGCAGTAGGTATTGAGCGTGAACGAAGACATCGGACTGCAGGTGTTAAGACGCATGTTTTGGTGTGTATGGGTGCTGCAATTTGTATGGTGACCGGACAGTATGCTGTAAATTATTTTAATATGCCATCCATCGATCCAACCCGTATCGGTGCACAGGTAGTCAGTGGTATCGGTTTTCTTGGAGTGGGAACCATTATTACCACCAGAAGCAATCAGGTAAAAGGTTTGACTACTGCAGCCGGTTTGTGGGTGTCTGCGTGTATTGGCCTTGCTATCGGAATAGGCTTTTATGAGCTGGCACTAATCGCCAGTGTGTTTGTTGTAAGTTTGTTAGTTATTGTAAAAAGAATTGTCACTTCAGATGTTACCATGACAACCGGATTTTTTTTGGAATTAAAGAATTCAGATTATATAAAAGAAATACTGGAAATGATAAAAAAGGAAAACTGTGCAACTGTGAAAATGAACATTAAGTATACGACAGATCATTCCGTTGGTGTTATTATGGATATTCATGGCATGGAAGAGGATTTAGAAAAAATATTCCAAGAAATACAGAAAAAAGATTATGTGATTTATTTTGAGGAATTTTTAGGTTAAATATGAGAAAGAATTATGTGGTTTATTTTTGGAAAAACGTATAAAAACTCTGAGAGAACATGATAAGGAGTTTAGTGATATATTTTGGATAAATTAAAGAAAAAAATTTTTTTTGATAATTGTAGGATAGAAAAGAGGAAAACATGGGAATGAATGATACTCCAAAAGGTGAGCGAGTACATATTGCTATATTTGGAAAACGAAATGCTGGAAAATCAAGTCTTATTAATGCAATTACGGGACAGGATATTTCGGTAGTATCAAATCAAAAGGGAACTACCACAGATCCGGTATATAAGGCAATGGAGTTATTGCCAATAGGGCCGGTAATGTTTATTGATACTCCCGGATTAGATGATGAAGGTGATTTGGGAGAACTTCGAGTAGAGAAAACAAAAGAAATCCTTCGGAAAACGGATGTTGCCCTTATTGTGGCAGATGGCATAGTTAAGGATGATTTTTCTATGGAACAGGAATTGGAGCAGTATCTTTCAGCACAGGATATTCCTTATCTTTGGGTATGGAATAAATGTGATTTAGGTATGAGTAGTTTTGATGAAAATAAGCAGAAAGAACAAGGTGTATGTGTCAGTACGATTACATTGGAAGGTATAGATACGCTAAAAGAAATGATACCGAAACTTTTACCAAAGGAAGAAGAAAAAGTCTTGGTAAGAGATTTGGTAGAATGTGGCGACGTAGTAATATTGGTTGTTCCAATCGATAAAGCTGCACCAAAAGGAAGGCTTATTTTACCGCAGCAACAGGTTATCAGAGATTTGCTGGAAAAAGGAGCATTTCCGTTGGTGACGAGGGAGACGGAACTTGAGGAGGTTTTTCAAAAACTTTCCGTAAAACCGAAAATGGTGATTACAGACTCCCAGGTGTTTGCGTATGTGAATAAAGTAACACCTAAGGATATTCCACTGACTTCCTTTTCGATTTTGATGGCAAGATATAAAGGAGATTTGCAGGGATTGGCAGAAAGTGCTTCCTGCTTGCATAATTTACATAATGGAGATACAATATTGATGGCAGAAGGCTGTACTCATCATAGACAGTGCGGCGATATTGGAACGGTAAAATTACCAAATTGGATCAAAGAATATACCGGAAAGGAACTTTCCTTTGAAACGTCCAGTGGAGGCGGTTTTCCAAAAGATTTAAAGAAATATGCCATGGTTGTTCATTGTGGTGGCTGTATGTTAAACAGTCGTGAGATGAAATATCGTATGAAAGAAGCGAAACAGCAAGGTGTTCCAATGGTGAATTATGGAATATTGATTGCGTACATGAAAGGAATTATAGAGCGAAGCCTTGGTTTGTTTCCTGAGATAAAGATTTAGTGTTAGATAGGAGTTTTTATGTTTAAAATGTTTTTTCCTGATGATATTCAGGAGTCTACTTATGCAATTGATTTTGAAAAACTGTATGAAGAGGGGATTCGCGGGGTTTTATTTGACATTGATAACACGTTAGTTGAGCATGATGCAGATGCGGACGAAAGAGCGGTAAATTTTTTTAAACGATTAAAAAGTATTGGATTAAACAGCTGTCTGATTTCCAACAATCAGGAGGAGCGTGTTCTTCGTTTCAACAAAGACATCGGCACAAATTACATTTACAATGCACATAAACCTTCAGGAAAAAATTATAAAAAAGCTATGGAGATTATGGGAACGGATTTGTCAAACACATTATTTGTGGGAGATCAGTTATTTACGGATGTTTTTGGAGCAAAACGAATCGGAATGCGAAATATTTTAGTGCGTCCTATTGCGCCAAAAGAAGAAATTCAAATCGTATTAAAGAGATATTTAGAACGTATCGTATTGCATTTTTATGAAAAAGAGAGGAAAGGGAAACATGAACAATAATATTGTACTCATAGGATTTATGGGATGTGGGAAGACTACGGTAGGACAGGAACTTGCCCAAAGATTAAATTACAAGTTTTTAGATACAGACCAGTATATTGAGGAAAAAGAAGGAACTACCATTCGAAATATTTTTTCGGAAAAAGGAGAAGTATATTTTCGAAATTTAGAAACTAGTACATTAAAGGAGCTTGTGGAAGAAACAAAGGAAAGTGTAGTTTCCAGTGGAGGCGGATTGCCACTTCGTCAGGAAAACGCTAAGTTATTGCAAAAACTTGGATTTGTGATTTATTTGAAAGTGTCAAAAGACACGGTAGTGGAGCGATTAAAAGGTGATACTACCAGACCACTTTTACAGGGGGATAATCCGGCGAAAAAAGTGGAAGAACTGCTTTGTTTCCGTGATCCGATTTATGAAGTTGGTGCACATATGGCGATTTCCGTGGACAATAAAACTGTTGAGGAAATTGCAGATGAAATTATAAGAAATTATGAGACGATGCAACATAAAAATAAAGAAGACTAGAAAGAAGGATTAAAGATGGCTTTACAGTCCTATGATGCAATAAAACAGATTTTAGAAAAAAAACAACTGGATGCCATTGTGGTTTCCAATGGTTACAATATGCGCTATATCAGTGGATTTTCCGGTGCCACAGGGTATTTATATTTGTCAGTAAACCGAAAAGTTGTATTGACGGATTCTAGATATACTATTCAGGCAAAAGAAGAAGCTTGTGGATACGAAGTAATCCAAATTGAAAAAAAATATTCGGATTACATTGGCGAATTGTGTGCCGAAGATCAGGCAAAGAAAGTTGGTATCGAGGGAAAAGACTTTTTATGTTTTGATTTTCAAAGATGGCAAAAGGACAGACCGGAGATTGACTGGTTGTTCCTAGGAGATGAGCTTACAGATTTACGAAGAATAAAATCCGAGGATGAATTAGAGAAAATTAAAGAAGCTGAGCATATAGGGGATATTGCCTTTGAAAAGATTTTAGACATTATTAAACCTGGTATGACTGAACTAGAAATTGCCGCTTATCTTGAATTTTACATGAAGCAAAACGGGGCAGAAGGACTAAGTTTTGATACTATTGTGGCATCGGGTATTAATTCCTCAAAGCCACATGCCGTACCGGGACATAAAAA
>CADBNB010000115.1 GCA_902795895.1 uncultured Lachnospiraceae bacterium
AGTGAAGATGGCTTTAGCATCAGGAGCAAAAATAATTGGTGTTAATAATCGCGACTTAAAGACATTTAAAGTGGATATTAACAATAGTGCAAGATACCGTAAAATGGTTCCAAAGGATATTGTTTTTATTTCAGAGAGCGGAATAAAAACTGCAGAAGATATTCAAAAATTGCGTGAAAACGGTACAAACGCTGTGTTGATCGGTGAAACATTTATGAGAAGTGGGGACAAAAAAGCAGCACTAAAGGCACTTAGAGGAAATTGATGTTTATATTTGCGTTACTTCGCTTTTTGTGATATAATCTGCACTAGGAGAACATAAAAACGTAAATTTATGTGATTGTCTTTGGGACAATTAATAGGAGATTTTTGGCGGAAAGCATGTTTTAAATTATTATTGTTTAAGCAATTGCTTTAAATGCCAAAATCAGGATTAAAAGGAAAGGGCATACTTTTGTATGTTAGGTGAAGGTAATGAAGGTTTTAGTTACAGGTGGAGCAGGTTTTATTGCCAGTCATACAGATGTGGAATTATTACAGGCAGGTTATGATGTAGTTGTTTTAGATAATTTATATAATTCTAGCGAGGAAGCATTACGTCGTGTTGAAAAATTAACTGGTAAAAAGATTACTTTTTACAACGAAGATATTAGAAACGAAGCTGGTATGTTAGAAATTTTTGAAAAAGAAAAACCAGATGCAGTTATTCATTTTGCAGGATTAAAGGCTGTAGGTGAAAGTTGTAGAGAACCGTTGATGTATTTTGATAACAACTTTACAGGAACGATTAATTTATTGAAAGTGATGCAAAAGACTGGATGTAAGAATTTAGTGTTTAGTTCTTCTGCAACTGTTTATGGTATTCCTGAGACTGTGCCTATTACAGAGGATTCTCCTTTGTCTGTATTAAATCCATATGGTAGAACAAAACTTGTCATTGAGGATATGCTTCGCGATTTATATGCTTCAGATGATAGTTGGAATATAGCGTTACTTCGTTATTTCAATCCAATTGGCGCGCATGAGAGTGGAGAAATCGGAGAAGATCCACAGGGAATTCCTAATAACTTATTACCTTACGTTGCAAAAGTTGCCGTAGGTGAGTTAGAGTGTATCAATGTATTTGGTAATGATTATGATACTCCGGACGGAACAGGTGTCAGAGATTATATTCACGTTGTAGATTTGGCAATTGGACATATCAAAGCATTGGAAAAATTAGAAACAAAACCTGGTATCGTTACTTACAACTTAGGTACAGGAACAGGATACAGTGTGCTTGATATCATTCATAACTTCGAAAAAGCATGTGGAAAGAAACTTCCATACAAGTTTACAGACAGAAGACCTGGAGATGCAGCAACATGCTATTCAGATCCTTCAAAGGCAGAGAAGGAACTTGGCTGGAAAGCAGAGAGAGGCATTGATAAAATGTGCGAAGATGCCTGGAGATGGCAGTCAAAAAATCCAAAGGGTTATAAGTAAGTATCACAATAGGGAGAAGGACATTTTTGAGTGTCCTTCTTTGTGGCGTTTTGATACATTATTTTTTGAATAAGAAGGACAGAGTTTCTTAATAGGAGAACACATAAAGATGGCGAAAAAGTTTTATGCGGTAAAAAACGGTCGAAAGCCCGGAGTGTATACAACATGGGAACAGTGTAAAGCACAGGTGGATGGCTTTTCAGGAGCAACATATAAGAGCTTTCCTTCAAAAGAAGAAGCAGAAAGTTTTGTGGGAATGACGGCAACTGCAGCTACAGTTGTAAATGCAGGTAGTGTTGTTACTGCTTCTAATCAAAATTTGGATATGAAAGATGTTTTGGAAAACGATATAAAAGACATTGCCGTTGCTTATGTGGATGGTAGTTTTGACAATCAAAAAAAACAGTTTTCCTACGGCGCTGTTATTGGATTAGAACAACAGGAATATCGTTTTTGTGAAATGCTGGAAGATGCGGATTTGGTTTCCATGAGGAATGTTGCAGGCGAGATTAAAGGTGCCGAATGTGCCATGAAATTTGCGATGGAACATGAGTGTAAAGAGCTTTATATTTATCATGATTATGAAGGAATTGCAAAATGGTGTCTTGGCGAATGGAAGACGAATAAAGAAGGAACAAAGGCATATAAAGCATTTTATGATAATGCAAAACATCATGTGAATATCCATTTTGTAAAAGTAAAAGGACATTCCAATGACAAATACAACGACATAGCAGATCAACTGGCAAAAAGTGCATTAGGACTTGTATAGTTTTGTTTTTTTTAGTATAAATATATAGGTATTGATATGAACGGAGGTATGAAAATATGAAAGGAATAGTACTTGCTGGCGGAAGTGGTACCAGATTATATCCGCTAACCACGG
>CADBNB010000116.1 GCA_902795895.1 uncultured Lachnospiraceae bacterium
ACGGATAAGTCCAGTTCCACCAAGCATATTTGACCACTGGTCATTTCCACCAAACTGCATATTACATCCGTAATTCTGGTATAAATGATAGAAATCGTATGACTGCATAATCATGTAGTTAAATTCAAGGAAACTAAGTCCCTTTTCCATACGCTGCTTGTAGCACTCTGCACGAAGCATGTTGTTTACAGAAAAATGTGGTCCAACTTCACGTAATACATCCACATAATTCAATTTCAATAACCAGTCAGCATTATTTACCATAATAGCCTTGTCTTCACCAAATTCAATAAATCTTTCCATCTGCTTTTTGAAACAGTCACAGTTGTGCTGAATAGTCTCTGGTGTCATCATAGAACGCATGTCTGTTCTTCCTGATGGATCTCCGATATATCCGGTTCCACCACCGATCAATACAACCGGCTTGTTTCCTGCCATCTGTAAACGTTTCATCAGACACAATGCCATAAAGTGTCCTACATGCAAAGAATCAGCAGTTGGATCAAATCCAATGTAGAAAGTAGCCTTTCCGTTGTTTACCAAATCTTTGATTTCCTTTTCATCTGTTACCTGTGCAATCAAACCTCTTGCAACTAATTCGTCATAAACTGTCATTTCATATCTTCCTTTCTTTTTTTTAAACAGAGTGGAAGCATCCTCGCGGAGCGTTTTTGCGTTCTGCGCATCCTCGCATCGCAATTTCCTATTACATAAAAAAGCCCTCTGAACACTATCGTGCTCAGAGGGCGTATATACGCGGTACCACCTCTGTTTTCAAGAATAACTCTTGCTCAACAGGATTATCATCCATGTGCTATATCGGGCACTCCCGGCAAACCCTACTGTCATGTTCAGGCCGCTGCTCCAAGATGTATTCAGAATAAAGCTTCCTACATTCTCACACCAACCGAATGCTCTCTGACAGTGAATACTTTACCTTACTTCTTCTCTTCAACGCATTTTTCTTTTTCCACTTAAGTAACATTGTATCTGAACGATACTATAATTGCAAGTACAAATTCTATTTCGTTTTTCCTCACTTTGTTACTGTGCAAAACAAGCTTTCTCTTACTATAATGCAAGTCCTTTTCCCGGTTCACATCCAAGCACTAAATTCATACACTCAATAGCTGCACCGGATGCACCCTTACCAAGATTATCAAACTGTGAAGAAACTACAATTCGATCTTCATTTCCTGTGACATAAATTTTAAGTCCGTCCCAACCGGATTTTTCATTTCCTGCAAGGAAGCCGGAAGCAGAAACCTCATCATCCGCCTTTGCCACTTCAATAAATTCCTGTCCCTTGTAATATTCTGTATAGAAATCAATCAATTCCTCTACTGTAACTTTCTTTGAAAGCATATCTGTAAACAATGGAATAGACACTACCATTCCGCTGTAATAATCATCAACAATCGGGCAGAAACATGGAGTTCTTTCAAGCCCTGTAATCTTTTGCATTTCCTTCAAATGCTTATGTTGCTGTGTCAATGCGTATTCACGTCCGGATGCGAACTGACTTGGACGATCTTCACTCTCATAAACTGCAATTGCTTTTTTACCTGCACCAGAATATCCTGATAAAGCATGGCTTGTTACCGGATAATCTTTTGGTAAAATTCCCTTTGCCACTAAAGGATAGATAAGTGAAATAAATCCTGATGCATAACATCCAGGCACTGCAATACGCTTACCATTTTTAATCTTTTCTCTATGCTCCTGCGATAATTCAGGAAATCCATATGCCCAGTCTGGCTCTGTTCTATGGGCTGTTGAAGTATCAATAATTACTACATGATCATTTTCTACCAATGAAACAGACTCTTTTGCTGCCGCGTCAGGCAAACACAAAAAAGCAATATCCGCAGAATTAATCATCTTTTTTCTCTCTTCCGGATCTTTTCTAAGTTCCGGATTAATCTTAATTAACTCAATATCATCTCTATTCTGAAAACGCTCATAAATACGAAGTCCTGTAGTTCCTTCGCTACCATCAATAAATACTTTTGTTTTCATACAGTTTCCTCTTTTCTTTTGAATTGTTCTCTCGCAGTCTTTCTTAAGAAATTCGAGAGGACATTGTATACTCATATTCTGATTTTTTATCCTTTATGAAGAATAGCAGACTTTTTATAGGAATGCAAGCCTTTTAATCCAAACCGTGTTTCACTGCATATACTGCCAGCTGTGTACGGTCTTTTAATTCAAGCTTATCCAGTATTTTGGAAATCATATTTCTCACAGAACCTTCCGCCATACAAATCTCCGACGCAATCTCCTTATTATCAAATCCTTGCGCAACCAATTGAATAACACGCAATTCCTTTTCCGAAAAAATATCATCTACTTTTTGCTTTGCAACACTCATTTGATTACTCTTTTGAAGATTTTTTCTCATCACTTCATATACACTATTCCCAAACACGCTGACTCCGTCGTACACATTTTTCACTGCCGCGATAACTTTGTCATCTTCCATTTCTTTCAAAATATATCCATCTGCACCACTTTCAATCGCTTTCTCAATTGTCAGCTCATCATCAAAAGTTGTAAGCACTAACACTTTAATACCCACCAATTGTTCTTTAATAGCATTTATTCCATACGCACCGTCATAATCGGGCATACGCATATCCATTACAACCACATCCGGCTGATACACCTTGCATTTTTCAAATGCATCGCGACCATTTTCTGCAATTGCCACAACTTCTATCTCATCATCCTGTTCAAGAATGACTTTCAAACCCTGTCTCAATATTCGAATATCATCTGCAATAATTACTTTTATTTTTTTCATATGTATTCCTTTCTTTTGTCATTCATCTTGATTTAACGGCAATCGAATTCTTGTTAAAAATCCTTCGCCTATAGAAGATATAAATTTCACATTTCCTCCAACCTGTTCCACACGTTCCCTTATTCCCCTAAGACCATTATTATCCACAATACAATCGCATCCTACACCATCATCCCCCATAATGATTTCCAATGCATCCTCCTGAAACCGTAAAATAATATCCATTTTGCTTGCTTTTGCATACCTTAGAGTATTTGTAATAGTTTCTCTTACCGTTGCATAAACATTTTTATATAGATAAGAATATTTTTCACTGTCTCTTCCTAAAATGGTAACAATTATCGGAATTTCCTTTACCTGATTTGAAAGATACTTAATTCCCTGGGAAACTAATTCATTACTCTCCCCTTGCTTTAACTGATTAATATCTTCTCTTAATTCCTGCAAGCCTTTACTAGTTATTTTTCTCGCTTCTTTCACATAATTATAAGCATCTTGTGTTTTATCCTTTTCAATGGAAACCTCAGCAAGTTTCATGTATGATTGTATGACCGTGAATGTGTGACCTGCTGTATCATGTACCTGCTGCGCAATCCTGTTTCTTTCCTGCTCAATCATGAGCTGCTCCTGTGTTAATAACAATTCTCTTCTACTGTCAATAAAATCATAATTTACTGTTCCAATCATTACAAGAAGGGTTGAAAAAGCAAAACCCAAAGGAGTAATATCCAATTTTGCTTTTACGATACCTGTCAGATATATAAGGTTAAACACTACTGGTACTAAGGTAGATAATACAATCAACGTTCTACCTATCTTTATATTTTTAGAGTTCATTTTTTTATCATTCAAAGGGATATGCTTATCCAATCTAAGATACAAAAGCAATGCCCCAGATGCAATCCAAAAATAAATCATTCCAACGTTCACTAAAAACAAAGGTCCATGAACTAATTGATCACTTTCCATTCTTTCATAATACAGACCATGTAAATGATTTGTAGCAATAATTCCATACATGACAGTTTCCAATGCTCCAGGCATATAACGAACTACTTTCGGTATCTTTGTGTTCGTATATGCCACGGCAAAGTAAAACCAAAACACACCTACAAAACAAATACCAAAATTTCCAATCAAATGTCCAATACTTAACTGTATACTATTTGAAGACAATAATATCAATATTCGAGAGCCACACCATAATGCCACCATGGCTTGACATACAAAATACACATTATTATCCAGCTTTGATGTTCCTCGTAAAGCCAACGTTGTCATACTGACAAAAACAGCACAAGTAACTACTAAATAAATAAATCCAAGTATGAAATTCATTTCTCATTCTCCTTAGCTTTCAATTATGGTTTTATTCTGCAAACTGACTATTATACAGATTAGCATAAAATCCATTTTTAGCCAACAACGATTTATGATTTCCTTGTTCTACAATATCTCCGTCTTTCATTACAAGGATAACATCTGCATCTTTAATGGTAGATAATCGATGTGCTATAACAAAACTGGTTCTACCTTTCATAAGGTTGTGCATAGCACGTTGAATTCTCTCCTCAGTTCTTGTATCTACCGAACTTGTAGCTTCATCCAAAATCAAAATTGGGTTATCCGCTAAAATTGCTCTTGCAATAGTGAGCAACTGTTTTTGTCCCTGTGAAACATTACTTGCATCTTCGTTAAGCTCCATATTATATCCACCAGGAAGCGTTTTTATAAAATGATGAGCATGGGCTGCCTTTGCTGCTGCAATTACTTCTTCATCCGTGGCATCCAAACGGCCATAACGGATATTTTCCATAATACTTCCCTTAAATAACCATGTATCCTGTAAAACCATTCAAAATCCTTCACGGAGATCTAAACGATTGAATTTTCTGACATCTACGCCGTCCACTTTAATGGCTCCAGAATTCACATCGTAAAAACGCATCAATAACTTAACCATGGTAGTCTTTCCTGCGCCGGTAGGACCCACAATTGCTACCGTCTGTCCCGGTTCCACTTCACAGTTAAAATCGTTTACAATAATCTTATCTTCATTGTATCCAAAATGTACATGCTCAAATGATACAGCACCTTTGATTTCATCCAGTTTCGCCGGATTTTCTACCGTCTGTTCTTCCTCTTCTTCTTCCAATAATTCAAACACTCGCTCTGCAGCTGCAGCCATAGACTGTACCTGATTGATAACCTGAGCAAGCTGCTGAATTGGCTGGGTAAAATTCTTTACATATTGGATAAATGACTGAATATCTCCAATTCCAATCACTCCGTTGATGGCAAGATATCCGCCGGAAACTGCCACTGCAACGTAACCTAAATTTCCTACAAATGCCATAATTGGCATCATCATCCCTGAGAAAAATTGAGATTTCCAGGCAGAATCATAAAGTACATCATTTGTCTTTGTGAAATCTTCAATAATCTCCTCTTCCTTATTGAATGCTTTCACAACCAAATGTCCGCCATATACTTCTTCTACCAATCCATTGATATGTCCTAAATATTCCTGTTGTGTTTTAAAGTATTTCTGTGAATGTTTAATTACAAATCCAATCAACACAATGGAAATTGGCAATACAATCAAAGTAATCAACGTCATCAATGGCGAAATGGTCAACATCATAATCAGCACACCAACCATTGTTGCTGTAGAAGTAATAACCTGTGTAATACTCTGATTAAGTCCTGTTCCGAAGGTATCAATATCATTGGTAATTCGAGATAACACTTCTCCGTAAGTTCTACTCTCAAAATATTTCATTGGCATGCGATTGATTTTCTCCGAAATCTCTTTTCGCATACGATAACAAAGTTTCTGGGTAATTCCCGTCATAATCCAGCCTTGAATAAAGGTAAAACAAGCACCTATACCATACAAAGCCAGTGTAATCAACAAAAGCTGACCGATTTTATCAAAATCGATGCTTCCGGTTCCTGCTATTTTTTTAGACAAACCTTCCGTCAATGTATTTGTAGCTCTACCAAGAACTTTTGGTCCAATTACATTAAATACAGTAGAACAAGCTGCAAATACCATTACAAATACAACAGGAATTTTATATCCACCCATATATTTGATGATTTTTCTAATAGTACCGCGAAAATCCTTTGCTTTCTCCACCGGTCCCATTCCATGTCCATGACCACGACCGCCGCGTCTCGGAGCATTTTGATATTTTTCATTACTCATTTGCATTCTCCTCCTTTCCGCTGACTCCCAATTCCTTTTCTGAAAGTTGTGAGGTGGCAATCTGCAAATAAACATCGCAATTTTTCAACAATTCTTCATGGGTTCCTTTTCCTACGATTTTTCCGTCATCCATAACAAGAATTTGATCTGCATGTAAAATAGTGCTGATACGCTGTGCAACAATAATCACAGTAGCATCTTTCACCTTTTCTTTTAGTGCTTTTCTGACTAATCCATCGGTTTTTAAATCCAATGCTGAAAAACTGTCATCGAAAATATATACATTTGCTTTTTTAGCAATGGCTCTGGCAATAGCAATTCTCTGTTTCTGTCCACCGGATACATTATTTCCGCCCTGGGCAATTTTATCCTCGTATTTCAATTCTTTCTTTTCGATAAATTCTGTTGCCTGCGCAATTTCAGCCGCTTCTTCAATTTCTTCCTGCGTAGCAGCTGCATTTCCATAACGAAGGTTGCTTGCGATTGTTCCTGAGAAAAGCACACCCTTTTGAGGAACAAAACCAATATTTTTACGAAGCTGCTTCATATCCATGTTTCGGATATCTACACCATCAAACAAAATTTCTCCATCCGTCACATCATACAATCTTGGAATCATCTGTACCAATGTAGATTTTCCACATCCGGTACTTCCAATAATTGCTGTAGTTTTTCCAGGTTCCGCTACAAAACTAATGTCTTCCAAAGCATCTTCCTCTGCTCCCGGATAACAAAAACTAACATTTTTAAATTCAATCTTTCCCTGCACATTTTCTAAAAGCTCTGGATTTTCTGGATTTTCAATGCTAAATTCTGTTTTCTCCACTTCATCAATTCGACCTGCCGCAACTGACGCTCTCGGAACAAAAATAGCCATAACACTCAGCATCAAAAATGACATTACAATCAATATAGCATAAGTTAAAAAAGCAATCATTGTTCCAGCCTGTAATACGCCTTCATCGATTTTATGGGAACCAACCCATACGATTGCAACAGACAATCCATACATTACCATCATCATTCCCGGCATCATAAATGCCATGACACGGTTCGTAAATAACATGGTTTTGGTAAGTTCTACATTTGCAACGTCAAAACGTTCCACTTCTTTTTGTTCCCTTCCAAAAGCTCGAATAACCGAAAGTCCCGTAAGAATTTCTCTTAATATCAGATTAACTCTATCGATGAGTTTTTGCATTGCTTTAAATTTTGGCATGGCAATCCCCATAAGAAAACCTACCAACCCTAAAATAACAAGTACTGCACAGGCAATTACCCATCCCATGCTGGCGCCTGTTGTATACACTTTTATGATACCTCCAATTCCCAAGATTGGAGCATATGCAATCATTCGAAGAAGAAGTGTAGTCACTAACTGTACCTGCTGTACATCGTTTGTACTTCTCGTAATAAGAGATGCTGTTGAAAATTGATTAATTTCCGTATTTGAAAATCCTACTACTTTCTTAAACACTCGTTCCCTTAAATTTCTACCAACACCGGCACCAATTTTAGAAGCAAAATATCCAACTACAACAGTAGAAAGTGCCATTAACAATGCTAATCCAAGCATGATAAATCCGGCTTTCCATAAGTAGCTTTTCTGTTTACTCTTAATATTGATTCCTGCATTTTTTTCAACTTCCGCTGTTTGCAATTTTGCCGAAGTCAAAAGCATGTTTTCACCTAATGCAGACATTTTTTCTTCCACAGTCTCTCGCATATTAATAAAAAACTGTGCTGGCATCGTTCCATTTCCACGCATTGCAACTAATGCAGGTCTTAAATCCACAGTATCAATCAAAACAGTCTTTCCGTTTCGTTCAACCTCTGTTTTGGTAACCTCCAATTGAATTTGTGATACTGATACCATTTCTTCTAAAGAAATGTTTTCAAAATCTTTTGCATCTTTTCCGGTAATCATAGCAACAATCTGCGCATATCCATCATGGTCCACCTTTGCCATTTGTCCATTCATAAGTAAAACGGTGGCAAATTTCTCATCCATGGATTCCAATGTACTCTTTTTCAAATCTTTTAATTGATAACCAGAGTCTGTTTCCTTATAATTACTTTCCCAGATTTTCTGCTCATCTTCCGTCATAAATATTTCCAAATATTTGTACTCTTCAAAGGTAATCTTCTCTGGCATAACGTACTCGATTCCTTTTCCTGTTACACCAACATCGATAATATTAGATGTAAATGTAGGTAATGACAAATCGCTATATGCCTGTAATACTAAAAAAATGAGTATTACTATGACCATTTTCCAAAATGGTGCCACATTTTTTAAAATTTTTCCCATGTCAGGCTCCTTTCTGATTGCATGTTCTCTCAATATTCTCAAGTCTCGCTCCACGTGACTTGGTTCGAAATTTGCGTCAGCAAAGCTGACTAAGTCCATGATTGAACATTTGTTACTGTATCTTTTCTTCCTCCAGTTCTTTTTCTTTTCTTTTTTGCAATTCCTGTTCCATACATCTTGCAAATTCATCGCTAAGTTCAATAAACTGGTTTAGTTTTTCCTCACCCATACTAATAAGCACAGCCTCAGAAAAATCTATCATACGTGCTCTGGCACTTAACATGATTTCTTTTCCTTCTGACGTTAATGATACAAATGTGTTTCTACGATTATTTTTGTCTGTTTCTCTCTGCACATACCCGGCTTTCTCCAATTCTCTTAGCAATCTGGATACAGCAGATGGAGCAACATCCACCATTTTTACTAAATCAGATACATATACACCAGACTCATTTTTCTGTTTTTCTTCCAGAGTCATAATACTTTGAAGTGCTACACACTCCATGTGCGAAAGCTCAGGCACAAGTTGTCTCATATTTAATTTTTTAAACTTTTGCATAGAATAAAAAAATCGATTTGCCATTTGCTTTACGTCCATTTCTTTCACCCTTTCCTGCTGAATAATCTCTCAAAGTTTGTTTTTATCATTTTTTGAGAATTTCACTTATATTTTATGTGTTGTTTTTTGTACGAAATGTCATTAAAACATTTTCGAAGTTCAATTTTATCGAATGCAACATTTAACATCGTTAACTATTAACTTATCATATTTTTACCATTTGTCAAGTTTTTTATTATCATTTCCGAAAAA
>CADBNB010000117.1 GCA_902795895.1 uncultured Lachnospiraceae bacterium
ATATCCGGCTTTTACCCCACGTTTATATTCATGGTACAACTGAGAAAGACAGGTAGCCATTTTTCCACTTCCCGGTCCAGGTGCAGTAATAACTACCAAAGGACGTTCTGTTTCAATGTACTCATTTTTTCCGTAACCTTCATCACTTACAATGTATTTTACATCGTTAGGATATCCCGGTATTTTATATAATTTGTATGATTTGATACCTAAAGAAGCTAATTTTTCCTGAAATAAATCGGCAGAAGACTGACCGGTATATTTGGTAATTGCAACACTTCCTACATATAATCCAACCCCCTGAAATTCATCAATGAGACGCAATACATCCATATCATAGGTGATACCGTAGTCACCGCGAACCTTATTGTCCTCAATATCCTCGGCACTAATAGAAATAACAATTTCTGCCTGATCTTTTAACTGAAGTAACATTTGAAGTTTTGAATTTGGCTTAAACCCAGGTAAAACACGGGAAGCGTGATAATCGTCAAACAATTTACCACCAAATTCCAAATATAATTTGTTATCAAATTTTCCAATTCGTTCTCTGATGTGTTCAGATTGCATTTTTAAGTATTTTTCGTTATCAAATCCAATTTTCATAATTACCCCATTCCATTTCTTTTGAGAAAATTTTTAGATTTTTACTATCACATAAAAAAATATTATATGACTAAATTGAAAAAAATGCAAGGGGACTTTTAAGAATTATCGCTTTTAAGCGCATTTTGCGAATTTCTTTTCCTGTATATTCTTTGATTGGTAAAATAAAGTATGTTTTTGTTTTGGAATTGTCATTGTATGAAAAATTAGTGAAATCATTGATTTATGGAAAGAATATGTATTATAATTAAAAAGTGTTTTCCGTAGACAAATCAGAATACATGCTTGCATGTAATTCTGTTTGGATACGAGAAAACCTAAACGTATGAGCAAGTAGCCCTTTAGGGCGGATTGCGAATATGGTAGCAGCTGTGTTAGCAGCTGATTTTTAAAGTGTTTTCATTCTGTTTGGATATGAGAAAACCTAAACGTATGAGCAAAAATCTAATACTACAATATAGAACGCAAGATTGAATGAAAGGAGAGCGTATGAATAACAACAATAACAATATGAATAATAACAATAATAACAACCAAAATGATAATCAGGACAAAGGAAACAAGCGAGGACTCATTGCTGCAATTATTGCAACATTGCTTGTGTTTTTGTTTGTTGGATGGATTAAGGGAGAAATTGAAAGCAGTATGAATCAGGAAATCACATACGACAAATTCCTCCAGATGGTGACGAAAGATGAGGTTGAAAAGGTAGTATTTCAGAATTCTAATAATAAAATCGTTATTACGCCGAAAAAGAAAGATGGAGATTTGTATACCGTTACTTATTACACCGGTATTGTAAAAGATGACACCTTAGTGGAACTTTTGGAAAAACATAAGGTGGAGTTTTCTTCAAAAGTGGTAGAAACCAGCAATGGTATGGTTGAATTTTTTATGTATAACATTTTTCCGTTTCTTTTAATTTTTGGAATTTCCTGGCTGTTGTTCCGACCTTTGTTTAAAGGTGGCGGAATGATGGGAGTTGGAAAGAGCAATGCCAAGATTTATGTGGAAAAAGAAACAGGAGTTACTTTTTTAGATGTGGCAGGTCAGGAAGAAGCCAAGGAATCATTAAGAGAATTGGTAGACTTCCTTCATAATCCGGGAAAGTATGCACAGATTGGTGCGAAACTTCCAAAGGGTGCGTTGCTTGTAGGACCTCCGGGAACAGGTAAAACATTGCTTGCCAAAGCATTGGCAGGTGAAGCAAAAGTTCCGTTTTTCTCATTGTCAGGATCTGATTTTGTAGAATTATATGTAGGTGTGGGAGCTTCCAGAGTGCGAGATTTATTCAAACAGGCACAGCAAAAAGCACCTTGTATCATTTTTATTGATGAGGTAGATGCCATCGGAAAGAGCAGAGACGGTCATTACGGTGGAAATGATGAGCGCGAGCAGACATTAAACCAGTTACTTTCAGAAATGGATGGTTTTGATACATCCAAAGGTTTAGTTGTTCTTGCGGCAACCAACCGTCCGGAAGTGCTTGATAAAGCCCTTCTTCGTCCGGGAAGATTTGACCGTAGAGTTATTGTAGATAAACCTGATTTAAAGGGAAGAGTAGATATCCTTCGTGTTCACGCAAAAGATGTAATGATGGATGACTCTGTAGATTTGTATGCCATTGCATTAGCTACTTCGGGAGCCGTTGGTTCCGACCTTGCAAATATGATCAATGAGGCAGCCATTATGGCGGTTAAGGATGGCAGACGTTTTGTCAGACAGTCCGATTTGTTTGAGGCAGTGGAAATTGTCATTGCAGGAAAAGAAAAGAAAGATCGAATTCTTGGTCCGGAAGAAAAGAAAATCGTGGCTTATCACGAGGTTGGACATGCACTTGTTACTGCCCTTCAAAAGAATTCTGAGCCGGTACAAAAGATTACCATTGTTCCTAGAACTATGGGAGCGTTAGGATATGTAATGCAGGTTCCTGAGGAAGAAAAATACTTAATGAGTCAGGAAGAAATGATTAACAGAATTACCACATGTCTTGGTGGACGTGCTGCAGAAAAGATTATTTTCAATTCCATTACCACAGGTGCTTCCAATGATATTGAACAAGCTACAAAATTAGCCCGTGCCATGGTAACTCAGTATGGTATGTCGGACAAATTTGGTATGATTGGATTAGAGTCCATTGAGAATAAATATCTGGACGGAAGGACAGTTCTTAACTGTTCAGATTCCACTGCTGCAGAAGTTGACCATGAAGTGATGCGCATATTGAAAGAGTGCTATGACGTGGCAGAACAGCAGTTACAGGAAAATATAGAAGTTCTTCATAAAATTGCAGAATTCTTAATACAGAAAGAAACCGTTACAGGAAAAGAATTTATGCGAATTTATCGTCAAATTAAGGGAATTGAAGAACCTGAGGAGGAAGAAAAGCCGGAGCAGAGATACAGTGTGCAGAGTAGAAATGTACCTTTGAAGGATAATGGAAATCAAAATCCACAGCCACAGAGTCATCCGAGATTTTCAAATGCCCCACTTATGCCGAATTTTCCACATCCTGACGTAAGAAACGGACAGGGAATGCCGGCGGAAAATGAAAAAGGACAGCAGAGAGTGACATCGGAACCTGTAAGAAATCAGCAGGTGTTGTCTCAGAAAGCTGAAAACGGACAGCAACAGATGGAAGCTGAAAATAGAGAAGATTAGCAGAAAGTGCAACAGGATAATAGAAGTGGACAGGACGAAAACAGACCACAATAGTCATAAAACGAGATGATTAATCAAATGAGCCATGGAGCAGTAATCCATGGCTCTATTTGAAACATAAGACAAGGTTTGTTATATTATGTGTTTTGAAATATGACTTGAATGACAGAATTATATGTAGAAAACTGTACGAAAGCGGGTTTTTGTAATATAATTCTGTCATTCAAGTTGTTCAAAAAGCGGGAGGAAAATATGTTTGATTTAGAGGAAGAGTTAAAGAAACTGCCGGGAAAACCGGGAGTATATCTGATGCATGATAAGTACAATCATGTGATATATGTGGGAAAGGCAATCAGCCTTAAAAATCGTGTGCGTCAGTATTTTCAGACAGGGAGAAACCGGACGGCGAAAATCGAAAAAATGATAGAGAATATTGCCTATTTTGAATATATTGTCACTGATTCAGAACTGGAAGCTCTAGTGCTTGAATGTAACCTGATTAAGGAGTACAACCCCAAATACAATACCTTACTTAAGGATGATAAAGCCTATCCTTTTATCAAGGCAACGGTAGGAGAAATGTACCCGCGCCTTATGATGGTTCGTCAGATGAAGAAAAACAGTAAAAAACAAAGTGAAAAGGTGAAATATTTCGGACCATATACAAGCATTGGTGCCATGAAGGACGTGTTGGAACTTCTTAGAAAAGCTTACAGAGTCCGTACCTGCAATCGAAGTCTTCCGAAGGATATGGGAAAAGAAAGACCATGTCTTTATTACCAGATTAAGCAGTGTGATGCGCCGTGTCAGGGGTATGTGTCGGAGGAGACTTACAAGGAGCAGTTTCAACAAGCGCTTGACGTACTTTCGGGAAATTATAATGGATTGACAAAACTATTGACGGAGAAAATGCAACAGGCTTCGGAACAACTGGCATTTGAGGAGGCAGCAGAGTACAGAGATTTACTCCAGAGTGTCAACCGTATGTCACAGAAACAGAAACTTACAAATTCTGAAATGGAAGACTGGGACATTGTGGGAATTGCCAGAACGAAAACCGAAGCGGTGATACAGATTTTCTTTATGAGAAGCGGGCGAATGATTGGCAGGGAACATTTCTTTTTTGAAGACATTGACCATGAAGAAAATGAAGACTTACTGGCAGCATTTTTAAAACAGTTTTATGCAGGAACTCCTTTTGTTCCAAGAGAAATATTTTTGCCGGGAGAAGTGAGTGAACAGGAAGTGATTGCTGAGTGGCTATCGGAAAAGCGCGAACAAAAAGTGCTTCTTCGGACACCGAAAAAAGGAGAGAAGGAAAGACTTGTTGAGCTTGCCTGTAACAATGCAAGTATTGTCTTGCAAAAAGACAGAGATAAAGTAAAACGGGAAAAAGAACGTACCGTCGGTGCTATGAAGGAAATACAGGATTTACTTGGGCTTGATGAAATTTCCAGAGTGGAATCTTACGATATTTCAAATATCAGTGGTTTCCAATCGGTAGGTTCCATGGTGGTATTTGAAAATGGAAAGCCAAAAAAGAACGATTATCGTAAATTTAAAATAAAAACAGTGGAAGGACCAAACGATTATGGCAGTATGAAAGAAGTTCTTAGCAGACGGTTTTCCCATGTGTTGAAACAGGACAATCCATCCTTTCAGGAATTGCCGGATTTATTATTGATGGATGGTGGAAAAGGTCAGGTAAATGTCGCTTTGGAAGTGCTAGAGGAATTTGGAATTGACCTGCCGGTATGCGGAATGGTAAAAGATGACCATCATAGAACAAGAGGATTGTATTTCAACAATGTAGAGATACCGATTGATACAAGGAGTGAAGGATTTCATCTTATAACCAGAATACAGGATGAAACTCACCGATTTGCCATTACATTCCACAAGGCATTAAGAAGCAAGGAACAAACCCGTTCTATTTTGGATGATATTCCAAATGTGGGTGAAAAACGTAGAAAAGTATTGATGGAACATTTTGATTCCATTGAGCAGATCAAAGAAGCAAGCGTGGAGGAACTGGAACAATTACCAATGATTAACCGAAAATCTGCGGAAAGTATTTATGATTTTTTTCATAAACAATCCGATGTAGAAAAATAGATATGTATGAATACTCACAGAAAAAGCAAGGAGTATTTTAAAATAACCAATTGAAAAAATAGTTGCCACATGATATAATTAAGGGTAATGTCGATTTACGACGACTCGAAGAGGAGGGGCTTGATATGGCAAATGTAACATATAGTATAGAATTGACAAAAATCGTTGAGACAATGAAACTTGAGAATTGCACACCAAATATTGATGTGTCAGAAATCAAAGTGAGCCAGTCTGACATCAATCGACCTGCGTTACAGCTTACAGGATATTTTGATTATTTTGATGATAACAGAATTCAGGTCATTGGTCAGGTAGAATATACATACATGCAGAAAATCGGAGCAGAAAAATATCTTGAGATGCTTCGTAAGATGATGGAAGTAAAAGTTCCTTGCTTTATCTTTTGTAGAGGCTTGGAAGTCACACCTGAGATGATTGCACTTGCAGAAGAATATCAGGTACCAATTCTTAGAACTTCAAGATCTACATCTCCATTTATTGCAGAGATGATTCGTTGGTTAAATGTTGAGATTGCACCTCGTATGACTGTACACGGCGTATTGGTTGATGTATACGGCGAAGGTCTTTTGATTATGGGTGAGAGCGGTATCGGTAAGAGTGAAGCAGCTCTTGAACTTATAAAGAGAGGACATCGTCTTGTGTCAGATGACGTAGTTGAGATTAAGCGTGTCAGTGATATTACATTGATTGGTACTGCACCAAACATCACACGTCACTTTATTGAATTACGAGGTATCGGTATTCTTGACGTAAAGAATTTATTCGGTGTTGAAAGTGTTAAAAATACACAATCCATCGACTTAGTTATTAAACTGGAAGAATGGAACAAAGAACAGGAATATGACCGTCTTGGTTTGGAAGAAGAATATATCGAATTTTTGGGTAACAAAGTTGTGTGCCACTCCATTCCTATTCGTCCGGGACGTAACCTTGCCGTAATCTGTGAAGCTGCGGCTGTCAATTATCGACAAAAGAAGATGGGATATAATGCCGCTCAGGAATTATATAATCGTGTCACGAACAATATAATGAACAAATAAGGAAAATGCGGTGTATAAAAGGGGTAATAAGAAAGAAAGGACTACACTTAAGCGTGTAAGAGGTAAGAATTATGAAAAAATACTGTTTAGGAGTAGACATCGGAGGAACGACAGTAAAGATTGGTTTATTTGATAAAGATGGAAAAGTATTGGATAAATGGGAAATTGTCACCAGAAAAGATGAGGGTGGAAGTTTTATTTTAAGTGATATTGCTGCTTCTGTAGATGATAAATTAAAACAGATGAGCATTGATAAATCAGCAGTCATTGGTATGGGACTTGGAATTCCGGGACCAATCACTTCTGACGGAACTGTTTTAAAATGCGTAAATCTTGGATGGGGTATTTTTAACGTAGCCGAAGAAGTGACAAAACTTACTGGAATTGAAAATGTTAAAGTTGGAAACGATGCCAACGTTGCAGCATTAGGTGAAATGTGGCAAGGTGGCGGAAAAGGATACCAAAACGTAGTTATGATTACTCTTGGAACCGGAGTTGGCGGCGGTATTATCCTAAATGGTAAGATTTTAACCGGTAGCAAAGGTGCTGCAGGAGAGATTGGACATATTACAGTAAACTTCGACGAGGAAGATACATGTAATTGTGGTAAGAGAGGTTGTTTGGAGCAGTTTGCATCTGCTACAGGTATCGTAAAAGAAGCAAAACGTTTACTGCTTGTATCGGATAAATCATCAAAACTTAGAGATTTGCAGTATTTATCAGCAAAATCTATTTTTGATGCTGCAAAAGAGGGCGATGAGCTGGCAAATGATTTAGTAGATCAGTTGACAAGATATTTAGGTGTTGCTGCATCACACATTGCTGCAGTAGTAGATCCTGAAGTATTTGTTATCGGTGGTGGAGTTTCTAAAGCCGGTGATATCTTAACTACAAGAATTAAGCAGAACTACGAGAAAAATGTAATGTTTGCATTACAGAACAAGGAGTTTAAGCTTGCAGAACTTGGAAATGATGCAGGAATATTCGGTTGCGCGAAGATGGTATTAGATTAAATAAGATTGTGGAATGCCTGTGTCATGCAGGCATTTCTTTTATTTCAAAAATGAGAAGAGGATAGAACATGGACAAATCATTTGAGCAAAAATTAAATGGTATATTGGATGCTTCCCAGATTTTTTGTAAGGAAGAACTTTCGAAACATACAACTTTTCGAATTGGCGGACCGGCAGATTATTTTATTGAGCCTCAGATACAGCAGGTAAAGGATGTTGTTTCTTTGTGTAAAGAAGCAGGTATTCCTTTTTATGTGATGGGAAATGGAAGCAACATTTTAGCAGGGGACAATGGTTTTCGCGGCGTGATTATTCACATCGGAAAACAGTTGGAAAAGATGGAATGTAAAGAACAGTCAGAGGGGTGTCTTGTGACTGTGGAAGCAGGAATTCTTTTGTCGAAGTTTTCAAAAACAGTAGCTGAAAAAGGCTTGTGTGGTATGGAATTTGCTGCTGGAATTCCAGGTACATTAGGTGGTGCAGTTGCCATGAATGCAGGCGCTTACGGCGGAGAAATCAAAGACCACATTGTTTCTGCTACGGTACTTATGCCGGATGGAGAAATCAAAGAATTATCAAAAGAGGAATTACAGTTAGGGTATCGTACAAGTATTATTCAAAAAGAAGCCTATATTGTGTTAAAGGCAGACTTTGAACTTTCTTATGGAAATAAAGAAGAAATCAATGCCATGATGGCAGATTTTCAGTTTAGAAGAAAAGACAAACAGCCTTTGGAATATCCTAGTGCCGGCAGTACATTTAAACGTCCGGAAGGATACTTTGCAGGAAAGCTGATTGAAGATTCCGGATTGAAGGGTTACCGCGTTGGCGATATGATGGTGTCAGAAAAGCATTGTGGTTTTGTGGTGAATGTGGGAAAAGGAACTGCAAAAGATGCTCATCAGTTAATGGAAGATGTGGAACGTATCGTATACGAAAAATTCCAGGTGAAGTTAGAACCGGAAGTACGTTTCTTAGGGGAATAGTTTGTTTTCTTAAAATCTTTAATTAGAATTTTTAGAAAACATTGGTGGCGAAAGGAGAAAAAACGATGCGTTTTGTAATTGTTACAGGTATTTCAGGCGCTGGAAAAAACTCAGTATTAAAAATGTTGGAGGATGCAGAGTATTTCTGCGTGGATAATCTTCCAATTCAGTTAATTCCGAAAATGGCACAGTTAGCTGTTTTTGAGGCAAAGAATGTTCAGAAAGTCGCCTTGGGAGTAGATGTAAGAAGTAAGGATTTGGATTTGCTTCCGGAAACATTGTCGCAACTGGATGAAATGAAGGTTTCCTATGAAATCTTATTTTTAGAGTGTTCCACAGAGGTGCTTATCAAACGATATAAGGAAACAAGACACACCCATCCTTTAGGAGGAAGAGGAAGAGTGGAAGATGCTATCGACGAAGAAAGACGTGAAATCGCCTTTTTGAAAGAAAAAGCAGATTATATTTTAGATACGACACACTTATTAGTGCGTGAATTAAAGGTAGAAATCGACCGGATTTTTGTAAGTAACAGCAGATTTGATAACTTCTATCTTACTGTGTTATCTTTTGGTTTCAAATACGGAATACCGGTAGATGCAGATTTGGTGTTTGACGTTAGATTTTTGCCAAATCCATACTATATTCCAGATTTAAAGCCGAAAAGCGGAAATGACAAGGAAGTATTTGAATATGTCATGGCAAGTAAAGAAGCACAATTATTTTTGGATAAATTAGAAGATATGCTGAAATTCCTCATACCAAATTATATCGTGGAAGGGAAAAATCAGCTTGTAGTAGCTGTGGGATGTACCGGAGGAAGACACCGTTCCGTAACATTGGCAAATGCCATAACGAGACGTCTGTCAAATCAGAATTTTGGAATAAAAGTGGAACATAGAGATATAGAGAAAGGGTAAATATGTCATTTTCAAGGGATGTGAAGGAAGAACTTTGCAAATTGCTTCCTTCAGGAAGACATTGTCAAATTGCAGAGCTTGCAGCCATTATCAGTCTGTGTGGTAAAATAGAAAAAGACGAACATGGGCAACCTAGAATTCGGATAACTACCGAAAATCTGACATTGGTTCGTAAGTATTTTATGTTGGTAAAAGATGCTTTTCAAGGTGAGGTGACCATTGATAGGCGGCAGGGTGTAAGCTCAAAAAAAACACATATATATACGCTTTTGATCAAAAAAGCTTCTGTCAATCGAAGCATTTTAGAAGCAATAAAAATACTGGATTCTCAGGGGAACTTTCATTTGATTGAAGGTATCGTAAGCAATCGTATCATTCAAAATGCCTGCTGTAAACGTGCCTTTGTCAGAGGGGCATTTCTTGCAAGCGGTTCCATGAGTGATCCGGAAAAAACTTACCATTTTGAAATTATTATGCCATCCGAAAAGAAAGCAAAGCAGCTTCAGGACGCTATGTTGTTTTTTGATGTGGATGCAAAGATTGTTATACGAAAAAAATATTATGTCGTTTATATAAAAGACGGCTCTCAGATAGTAGACATTTTAAATGTAATGGAAGCACATCTGGCACTTATGGAATTGGAAAATGTTCGTATCATGAAGGAAATGCGAAATTCCATCAATCGAAAAGTGAACTGTGAAGCCGCAAATATCAATAAAACAGTGACAGCAGCCAGCAAACAGCTGGATGATATATTATATATAGAGCAGTCCGTAGGTTTCGACGAACTGACACCGCAACTGGAAGAAATTGCCCGTCTACGGATAGAAAATCCGGACGCATCGTTAAAGGAATTAGGGGAAATGTTAAGTAAGCCAATTGGAAAATCAGGGGTGAATCATCGTTTGAGAAAATTAAGCGAAATAGCCGATTCCATTAGGGAACAAAGGGAATAAAAGGAGGACACGAAAATGGTAACAAAAACAATGGTAGTAGCAAATGGGTTAGAAGGACGTACAGTGGCATCGCTTGTTCAGATTGCCAGTAGATACAAAAGCAGTGTTAATATTGAAGTGGAAAACAAAAAAGTAAATGCGAAAAGTATCATGGGAATGATGAGCCTTGGTATTGCAAAAGGTGAGAAGATTAACGTAGTTGCTACAGGGGAAGATGAGCAGGAAGCATTGGAAAATGTAGAAACTTTTGTGACAGGAAAATATAGCTGAAATTATGGTATAAGGAAGACTTAGAGAGGACATATAAAAATTAGAAAGAGGATTGGTATGGAATTTACACATTTGCATGTGCATACGGAGTATAGTTTGCTTGACGGTTCCAGTAAAATACCGGAGCTGATTGCAAGAACAAAAGAACTTGGAATGGATAGCATAGCCATCACCGACCATGGAAACATGTACGGAGTGATCAATTTTTATAAAGAGGCAAAGAAAGAGGGCATTAATCCCATTATCGGCTGTGAGGTTTATGTAGCACCGGGAAGTCGCTTTGACCGTGAAAATGTCAGTGGTGAAGACAGATATCACCATTTGGTTTTATTGGCGGAAAATGACTTAGGATACGCAAATCTTATGAAAATTGTTTCCAAAGGATTTACGGAAGGATTTTACTACAAACCGAGAGTTGATTATGAAGTTTTGGAACAATACCACGAAGGTATTATTGCGCTTAGCGCCTGTCTGGCAGGCGTGGTAGCTTCCAATTTAAAAAGAGGATTTTACGAAGAAGCAAAGAAAGAGGCACTTCGTTTGCAGGAAATCTTTGGTGTGGGAAACTTCTTTTTAGAATTGCAGGACCATGGAATACCGGAACAGGCTACTGTAAATCAGGGGCTTTTGCGCATGCATCAGGATACGGGGATTGACCTTGTGGCAACCAACGATATTCATTATATCAAAGCAGAAGACCAGCAGGCTCATGATGTGTTGTTGTGTATTCAAACCCAGAAAAAAGTAACAGATGAGAACCGTATGCGTTATGATGGCGGACAGTATTACTTAAAAACGCCGGAAGAAATGGCAGCTTTATTTCCATATGCTTTGGAGGCTCTGGAAAATACACATAAAATTGCTGAAAGATGCCATGTGGAGATTGTTTTTGGCGAATATAAATTACCCAAATTTGATGTGCCTCAGGGCTATACCTCATGGGAGTATTTGCAGAAAATCTGTTACGAGGGATTGGAGCGAAGATATCCAAGTCCATCTGAAGAATTGAAAGAGCGAATGAAATATGAGTTAGATACCATTCATGGTATGGGATTTGTAGATTACTTCCTTATTGTTTGGGATTTTATTAAATATGCAAAAGACCATGATATTCCTGTTGGTCCGGGACGAGGTTCTGCCGCAGGCAGTATTGTTGCCTATGCATTGGAGATTACTAATATTGATCCTATTAAGTATAGCCTTCTCTTTGAACGTTTCCTTAATCCGGAACGACTTACCATGCCCGATATCGATATTGACTTCTGCTACGAAAAACGTCAGAAAGTCATTGATTATGTTATCGAAAAATATGGAAAAGAAAAAGTAGTTCAGATAGTAACATTTGGAACTATGGCGGCAAAAATGGTTATCAGGGATGTTGGACGTGCATTGGATCTTCCGTACAGTTATGTGGATAACATTGCAAAAATGATTCCTACGGAATTAAAAATGACCATTGCAAAGGCACTTGATTCTAATAAAGAACTGAAAAAACTATACGAGAATGATGAGCAGGCTAGGTTCCTACTTGATATTTCCATGAAATTGGAAGGTCTTCCAAGACATACTTCCATGCATGCAGCCGGTGTTGTTATCAGTAAAGAGGCGGTAGATGAGTACGTTCCTTTATCAAAGGCAGCAGATGATAAAGTGACGACACAGTATACCATGACTACCTTGGAAGAACTTGGACTTTTGAAGATGGATTTCCTTGGCCTTCGTACACTTACCGTTATTCAGGATGCAGTAAAACTAGTGAACCGTCGTTTGCAGAAAATGGATCCTTCCTCAGAAGAATATCAAAATGCCCAGAAACTTCATGGGGTACCATTAAATATTGACACCATAAACACCACAGATTCGAAAATATATCAATTGATATCTTCCGGAAAAACCGAGGGTATTTTCCAGTTGGAAAGTCCGGGAATGAAAGGCTTTATGAAAGAATTAAAGCCGGAAAACTTAGAAGACGTCATTGCGGGAATTTCTCTCTATCGTCCGGGACCGATGGATTTTATTCCTAAATATATCAAAGGAAAAAAAGAGAAAAACAGCGTTGTCTATGATTGTAAAGAATTAGAGCCGATTTTGGAGCCTACCTACGGTTGTATCGTATATCAGGAGCAGGTAATGCAGATTGTACGGGAACTTGCAGGATATAGCTTTGGTCGAAGTGACCTTGTTCGTAGAGCTATGGCGAAGAAAAAAGCGGATGTTATGGCAAAAGAACGCCAAAACTTCGTATATGGTAATGAAGAGGAACATGTAAAAGGATGCGTGGCAAACGGCATTTCAGAACAGGTAGCAAATAAAATCTACGATGAAATGACGGATTTTGCAAAGTATGCCTTCAACAAATCCCATGCTGCCTGTTATGCGGTAGTTGCCTACCAGACGGCATTTTTAAAATGCTACTATCCGGTGGAATTTATGGCAGCCCTTATGACTTCTGTGCTTGACAACACCACAAAAGTGTCGGAGTATATTATGAACTGTCGAAGCATGGGAATTGATATTCTTCCTCCGGACGTAAATGAAGGAGAAGGAAATTTCTCTGTTTCATATCAGGATGGAACCGGAAAAATCCGATACGGATTATCTGCAATCAAAGGGCTTGGACGTCCGATTATTGATGCAATCGTGGAAGAACGGGAAAAGAATGGCATTTTCGAGGATATGAAAGATTTTGCCAAACGTTTATCTGGTAAGCAGGTCAATAAAAGAACGGTGGAAAGTTTTATCAAAGCAGGAGCATTTGACTCCATGAAAGGAAACCGTAAGCAGAAAATGATGATTTACGCACAGGTATTGGATGAAATCAGCCGTGAGAGAAAAGACGGATTTGCGGGGCAGATGAGTATCATAGACTTTTTAGGCGGTGAGGAAAAAGAGCAGTTTGAAATTCAGTATCCTCAGGTGGAGGAATATGAAAAAGAAGAAATGCTTGCCATGGAAAAAGAAGTGCTTGGGATTTATGTAAGCGGTCATCCTTTGGAAAAATACACACAGTTGATGCAGAAAAACATCACAAATCTTACCAGTGATTTTGCATTGCAGGAAGAAACGGAAAGACCATTGGTAAAACAAGATGCCAAGGCGGTAGTTGCAGGAATGCTTACGGGAATTACCGTAAAGACAACCAGAAGCAATGCTATGATGGCGTTTCTCACGCTTGAGGATATGTGTGGTGTTGTGGAAGTTATTGTTTTTCCAAGAGATTACGAAAAACACAGAGCAAAATTTTTAGAGGACCGAAAAGTATTTATCGTCGGAAAAGTTAGTGTAGAAGATGATCGTCCGGCAAAAATCATTTTACATGAGATCATTCCTTTTGAGGATGTTCCAAAGCAGCTTTGGATTCAGTTTGCGGACAAGTCAAAATATGATGAGGCGGAAAAAGATATTGATGAGATTTTAAATGCCCATCCGGGAAATGCTGAGCTTATTGTATATTGTAAACAGGAAAAAGCCCGCAAAAATTATGGAAATCGACGAAAAATTGCCTGCAGCGAGGAAATATGCCAATTATTGGCATCGAAATACGGTGCAGAAAATGTGAAGGTTGTTGAAAAAACTATTGAAAAGTTGTAAAATTAAAGGTACAATAAAATCTATTAGCGAAAGAGTAAGTTGAAATTGGAGGTCGTAAATATGGCAAACAAAGTACAAACAATCGGTGTATTAACAAGTGGTGGAGATGCACCAGGAATGAACGCTGCAATCAGATCAGTAGTTAGAACTGCATTGGCAGCAGGGTTGAATGTCAAAGGAATTAAACGTGGTTATGCAGGCCTTTTGGATGAAGACATTATAGATATGGACACTAAGAGCGTTGCAGACATCCTTCAAAGAGGTGGTACTATTTTGTATACCGCTCGTTGCTTGGAATTCAAAGAATTAGAGGTTCAGAAAAGAGGAGCTGACATTCTTAGAAAGCACGGAATTGACGGATTGGTTGTAATCGGTGGAGACGGTTCATTTATGGGAGCTAGCAAGCTTTCAGCACAGGGTATCAACACAGTTGGTATTCCAGGAACCATTGACCTTGATATTGCATGTACAGAGTACACAATCGGATTTGATACAGCTGTAAATACAGCTATGGATGCTATCGATAAGGTTCGTGATACATCTACATCACATGAAAGATGTAGTATCATCGAGGTTATGGGACGTCGTGCAGGACACATTGCTTTGTGGTGTGGTATTGCAAACGGAGCAGAGGATATTCTTACAGTTGAGAAGTATGATGGCGATGAGCAGAAGATTATTGACAATATCCTTGCTAAGAAGAAATTAGGAAAGAAACATCATATCATCATCAATGCAGAGGGTATTGGCGATTCATACGGAATGGCTCAGAGAATTGAGAAAGCTACAGGAATTGAGACAAGAGCTACTATCATCGGTCACATCCAGAGAGGTGGAGCACCAACTGCCAGAGACCGTGTTTACGCATCAATGATGGGTGCAAAAGCAATCGACTTGTTGATTAGCGGAGCTACAAACCGTGTTGTTGGATACCACAGCGGTGAAGTAGTTGATTACGATATTCAGGAAGCATTGGCAATGGAAAAGGGACTTGACGAGTACATGTATGATATTTCTACAAGATTGTCAAGACAGTAAAATAATGATTTGAAAAATAAAGTGCATCGGATGGACACATTCGATGCATTTTGTGTTATACTGAAATTGTAACCAGTTGTGTTATGTTGCGATTGTATACATATTGAGGGAGTGATTTGTATGCAGTATAAGGATGTAAATTAAGAGGTGGCTATCTTGTTAAATATTGATTATAAGGAGTGAGAAGAAATGTATCACTTGTTTTTAGCACTGCAGTGTGTAGGAATAATATTATTTGCAGTTGAAATATGTTTTGTTTTATTTCAGAGGGAGAGTAAATTAAAAACTCTATTGCTTTTATTTTGTATTTCCGGTTTGATAAATTGCATTGGATATTTTTGTGAAATGCGAGCCGGTACGTTGAATGAAGCAATGTTGGCGGTTAAGTTTACCTATCTTGGAAAACCATTTATCATATTGACTTTGTTTTTGTATGCCATGGAATTGTGTCATATAAAAGTGCCTATATGGTTGGTAGCAACATTGACCGGATTTCAGACATTTCTTGTGGGAGTTGTGTTTACCTGTGACATGCACAGTTTGTATTATAAAAATATCAAGTTTTCCTTTGACGGATTATTTCCTCACATGGTCGTCACACATGGAATCATTTATGGCTTGTTTATGATAGAAGTATTTTTATTATTTGGTTTTGCCATGGTAGTGTGTATTCGATTTTTTATTGAGACGAAACAAAAAAGCGAAAAATTACAGGCATTCCTTATGTTTATGACATTTTTCGTTGGTGGGCTTTCTTACGCAGTATTTCTTTCAAGAGTTACAAAAGGATACGATACCACAGCACTGGCATATTTGTTTGGAGGAATATTTATCTGTGTTACAACCTTAAAATATCATTTGTATGATGTTGTATGTTTGGGAAAGGAACATGCACTGCAACATATAGAAAATGGTGTTATTGTTACAGATACCATCGGAAATATTATATATTCCAATCAGCTGTCTGAAAAAATACTTGCAGATATTTCTGAAGCAGGAGAAAAAAATCCGTTTTCCTGGCTTGTTCAAAATGGAAAACAAGGAAATGAAATGCATATTGGTAACCGGGTATATATGGTGAATAATCATGATGTTATTGAAACAAAAATGAAATGCGGAGATGTGTATATTATCTCGGATATTACAAAAGAATATAAAATGAAATTGGCATCTGCTTCGACAGAGGCGCTGGTTGAAGAAAAAAAGGAGGAAGTCTTGTAGTTTAAAAACAGCAGGGCTTCCTCTTTGTCGATTTCATATATTGTATTGACTGCAAAGCAGTCATGTCTGTTTTATAGGAAAAATTGTTCCCAAAAGCAAATACACTCCTTGAGGATGCTCTATTATTCCTCTGTGCTTGGTGGCATAGTCTTACTGTTAATCGAATTTAAAGTGACATATTCGCGACTGTCAGAACTGTTTTCTGTGAAGTCTTCATCATCAAACTCAAAATCGTCATAAAAATCTTCGTCTGTATCATCGGTTTTATCTTTTGTAATATACTGCTTGTAAACGTAAATCATACCAGCGATAAAACCTACCAAAGCTAATAGCTGTAATAAAAACTTGAAAAGTTTTTTCATATGCTTCAAATCCTTTCTATTTCAAAAATATAATATTTTTAGTGAAATACTATCACGTCTGAGTTTTTACATTATAGTATTTAATAGATGGTTTAAGAACCATAGGTGATGAAAATAAAATGTATCAACTGACAAACAGTGATTAATATACTTGTAATTGATTATAAATCTTTTTTGGCGAATTGAAAAGGTTTTTTTGAAAAGATTATGAAAAAGAGAAAAAATAAAATGTACAAGTTAAAATGCAAAAATAATAACATGGAAACAAAAATTACTTGAAAAAATATCGAAAACGAGGTATTATCATTTTATGGGAAAATTAGGTTTATTCTTAAAAAAAGAAGAATACATAATTACAGCTTAAGATTGTGTGTTTGAAAATGGATTGCAGTCAATGAGGAATGTAATCTAACATAGTGAGAATTTGGGAGGAAAATAATATGGCAGAAAAGAAAGTAAAAAAACATGTGAGCAAGAAAGCACCTAAGAAGGGGACTACAGAGGTAAAGGCAGTAGAAGAAGTAAAGGAAACTGTTGAAGCAGCAAAGGAAGTAAAAGAAAAAGTAGAAGAAGTAAAAAAAGCAGAGGAAGTAAAAGCTGTAGATGAAACAAAAGTAGAAAAAGAAAAAAAGGCAGAAACAAAAGAAAAGAAGAAAACTACTACAAAGAAAACAGCAGCAAAAGCAGATAAAAAAACAGCTACAAAGAAGAAAGAAGCTGCAAAGATGAAAACTACGATTAAAAAGGTTCCAAAAAATGTTTTTGTGGAGCATTATGGACAACAGACAAAGATAGATGTTGAGAAATATGAAGGAGAAGTAAAGAAAATCTGGTTAAATGACTGGAACCGTCTTGCAAAAGATTTGAAAGAAATTGATTTGTACATAAAAATCGAAGACAAAAAAGTATATTTTGTTGTAAACGGTACAGAACATGGCGACTTTTCGATTTAAAATTTGAAAAATATGACTTGCTACAAAAAAGTGGAAAGAAATTAAAAAACTTTTCACTTTTTTTGTAGCTTTTTTTTGAATAAGGGAGTATTATTAATGTTACGGTTTGTCTCAGACGAAGCTAAATCAAAAGCTCGTGAGGCGTGACTTAAAAAAATGAGAACTGTAACAGGATGGGGTGATTTTCTGAAACAAAAAACAAGAAAGGAAGGCTTTACATTATCTATGAAATAATTTATATTATTACTTAAAGGATGTGTGACAACTATGTTAGGATGGCGTAAATGTATGAGCATTATAACTATTCTGTTAATTGGTATAGCGATATTTTCTTTCATCTATATGTTTATTATAATTTGTTATGTAGGGATACAGGCAGCACAACTTTGGCTTTGGCCTGCAATTGGCGTTTCTTGTTTGGCTGTGAGTATCTTGGATTATTATGTTCGAAAAGGAAAACATCCGTTTTTAAATATGTTCGAAATAGGAATAGTATCCATAGGTGTTATAGCGACTATAGGAATTATTATTCTGGAAGTGATAATATTAAGTTTTAAATCGCCGAAGATGGAAGGTGAGCCGGATTATGTTCTGGTTTTAGGCGCAAGAGTACGCGGTACCGTTGTTTCTAAAGCATTAGTTGAACGGTTGGATTGTGCGGTGGCATACGAAAAAGAACATCCGACCTGTACGATTATTGTTTCAGGAGGAAAAGGTCCGGGAGAAGATGTGACAGAGGCTTTTGCTATGAAGCAATATCTTGTAGAGCATGGAATTAAGCCAGAACGTATTGTGGAAGAAGATCAATCTACAGATACAGCAGAAAATTTCCAATTTAGTATGGAGAAGATTTCGGATAAAGATGCAACTATAGTTGTGATTAGCAATCGTTTTCATGTTTATCGGGCTGTATCAATCGGAAAGAAAATGGGGATAAATAATTTATATGGAGAGCCAGCGGTGACGGATCCGATAATGAGAGTGCATTATTATCTTAGAGAAGCAATTGCGGTGTTTAAGTATAAGTTAAAAGGGACGATTTAAGAAAGGATAAGTAGTATGAGTGACGAGAATAAAATGAACGAGTTTGGATATTCGTCGAATCAGGAAGAAATAAATGTTTTTGACTTAGGAAAAAGCGATGATATGTTAAAATTGGATATTGATGATAGTGACAATATGGAGCAATATTTATCAAATGCAGTTGCTGAGGTGACTGGAGATATGAATGATAACAAACGGGGAAAAAAATATTCTCCTTATCGATGGAGTCATTTAAAAAAGCTTTTGGTAGGATTGGGAACAACTGTGAGTTGTTTGGCATTTATAGTAGTATTTTTTGTAGGAATGCTCTTGTACAATATTCGTTTTGATGGTTCTGCAATACTTGTTCCGTCAAATAGGAATGGGGATGAAGCGCAACAGACAGTTCCTCCATTAAGCGAGGAACAGATGCTTAAAGATAAGGGGATTGTCAATGTATTGTTGATTGGCCGTGAAGGTATTTTGGATGGAAAAAATGCTAATGGACGATCAGACAGTATGATTATCGCAAGTATGGATACAAACAAAAAGACAGTGAAGATGGTTTCGATTATGCGAGATTGTTATGTTGATATTTATGGATATAAGCCTAACAAAATAAATGCAGCATACAGTTATGGTGGAGGACCTTTGCTGGTAGATACTATTCAAAGAAACTTTGGTATCACTCTTGCTGGATATATTGTAGTTGATTTTAAGGCATTTGAAAGAGTTATTGATGCAGTAGGTGGAGTTGACATTGAACTTACACCTAGGGAGGCAAATTATTTAAATACAACAAACTACATCAGCAGAAAGAAAAACCGTACTATGGTTACCGGAGTTCAAAGAGTGAATGGTAATCAGGCTTTGGGATATTGTCGTGTTCGTAAGGTTGCTGCATGCAATGGTGAAAATGATGATTTCGGAAGAACATTTCGTCAAAGAGCAGTATTGACTCAGGTTTACAAAAAGGTTATGGGGCTTTCAATACCGAAAGCAATGGCATTGGCAAACGAATTGTGTGGATATGTTTCTACAAATATAAGCACAAAAGATTTACTTGATTATGTGGGGATTGTGTTGAATATGGGGATAAGCCCGGATGAGTTAAGTCAGATGCGTATCCCTGAAAGTTCAGAGGATTATACAAGTCAGAACTTGGCATGCGGTGCTTCGTTAGTGTTGAATTATGACAGTTGTAAAAGAAAATTATGGATGTATTTGTACGGTACTGAGACAAGAGACGCAATTACCTATAATCCAAATGTAGGCTCAAGTACGATTGTTAGTAATGCAACACCTGTACCTTTGGCAAAAGCAACAACGAAGCCAGTACAAACAACAACAGTACCGGTTGTTACCGTAATTCCGACAGAGCAACCTATAGTTCAAACACCGGAACCGGTAGTGACAAATACTCCTGATGTACCAGAGGCTACAAGTGTGCCGGCGACAAAAGAACCAGAGAAGAGTACACCGGAACCAGTGACTACAAAAGAACCAAAAGAACCAAAAGAACCTGAACCTGAACCGGATGATGGTTCTGTGGGATAGTACTGTTAGTGGTCAGTGCCTGACTACTAATCGTAACATAGTGCTATAAAAAATATGTTGACAATGAAAAATAACAGTGATATACTTAAGAAGTTGTTGAAATATGATGAACTTGTAAAGTAGAGTATCCACTCTCACCATAGGGCGTCGAAAGACTGCTGCTACGGTTTAATTATTTGAAGGTGATTCGAGACGTGGATAGCTATGCTATTCACGTTTTTTGTATTTGGCACATAATATTTAGTCACGATTGACAAGCTTTTTTGATTATATGGAGGTGCTCAGTTATTAGCGAGTTAATGATTAATGAACAGATTAGGGACAAGGAAGTTCGCTTGATTGGAGAAGATGGTGAGCAGGTAGGTGTAATGTCTGCAAAGGACGCTATGAAGCTTGCAAAGGAAGCTGGAGTTGACTTAGTAAAGATTGCTCCAAATGCTAACCCACCAGTATGTAAAATTGTAGATTATGGTAAGTATAGATATGAGATGGCTCGTAAGGAGAAAGAAGCGAAGAAAAAACAGAAGGTGACTGATGTAAAGGAAATTCGTTTATCTCCAAACATTGAAGGAAATGATTTAAATACAAAGGCAAATCAAGCTAGAAAATTCTTGAGCAAGGGAGATAAGGTTAAGGTTTCATTACGTTTCCGTGGTCGTGAGATGGCTCATGTAGGTATAAGCAAGCAGATTTTAGATGATTTTTTTGCTAAATTAGAAGATGTTGCAGTGATTGAAAAACCTGCAAAAATGGAAGGTAGAAGTATGATAATGTTTTTAGGTGAAAAACGTTAGAATTACGATATAGAATGATTTTTAGATAATAAGGAGGAAATGTTATGCAGAAGTTAAAAACTAAAAGAGCAGCAGCAAAGCGTTTTAAAGTAACAGGTACAGGTAAATTAAAGAGAAATAAGGCTTATAAGAGACATATCTTGACAAAGAAGTCAGCTAAGGTTAAGAGAAATCTTAGAAAGGCTACAACAGTTGACGCTACTAACGTTAAGACTATGAAGAAGATTTTACCATATTTGTAATTTGATTATTTTGATAGGAGGAACAACTAATGGCAAGAGTAAAAGGTGCTTTAAATGCAAAGAAAAAACACAATAGAGTATTAAAGTTAGCAAAAGGATATAGAGGAGCAAGATCTAAACAGTACCGTGTAGCTAAACAGTCTGTTATGAGAGCTTTAACAGAGTCATTTGCTGGTAGAAAGCAGAAAAAGAGACAGTTCAGACAGTTGTGGATTGCTCGTATCAATGCTGCAGCTAGAATGAACGGATTATCATACAGCAAGTTTATGTACGGATTAAAGTTAGCAGATGTTCAGGTAAACAGAAAAATGTTATCTGAGATGGCTATCAATGATCCAGAAGGTTTCGCTTCATTAGTTGAAGTTGCTAAGGGAAAATTAGCTTAATTTTGATTTGGAGAGAGCAATTTTAATTGTTTTGAATTATTAGAATGTGGCTGTCACGAAGGTGTGGCAGTTGCATTTTTTTTATGTAATAGGAAATTGCGATGCGAGGATGCGCAGACCGCGGAGATGGAGTTAATTGCTGCGTAATACCGCGGTCGCGCTAGAGTTTTGCAAGCAAAACTCTTTGTTC
>CADBNB010000118.1 GCA_902795895.1 uncultured Lachnospiraceae bacterium
ACTCCATCTCCGCGGTCTGCGCATCCTCGCGGAGCGTTTTTTATGTAATAGGAAATTGCATCGCAATTTCCTATTACATAAAAAAAGAACTGCATACAACAAAAGACTATGGTCGTCCTTACCCCCCCATCTTTTTGTACAACAGTTCTCTATCATAAATTTACTAAATCTTCACCGCATTAATTATCTTCTACTTTTTCCGGCACAGAATTTTCATATGCAAATACCATCAATTTCTCCATCAACTCATCACAATCATCACTTCGCACATAAACAGTAACCGGTCTACACAAATCTAAACTCAATACTCCAAGAATTGATTTTGCATCCACCACATACTGCTGACACATTGCATCAACTGCAAAATCATAATGACGTACAATGTTTGTAAATCTCTTTGCCTCATCTACACTATGCAAATCTAAAACCATCTTTGTCATACGCTCTACTCCTTTTTTAATTATTCTTCGATTGTTTCCAATCAATTCCCACTGATATTTTATCACTTTTTTTGTTTTTTTCCAATCATTTTATGAAACCCTACAACATTCTAACCTTTCTAAAATCTTTAAATCAATATATTTTGTTCTTCCCCCCCGAAAAAATTGACAGTTTTTTCCAAAACTATTATACTAAGATTAAGAAATGATTATTCAAAATCTTTTCCACAAAATTTAGGTAGAACATTTTAATGTTCTCTCGGAGTATTTTTATACAAGCATTTCGAGATAGTTTTTTCTTGGATGACGACATTACCGTTATATCATTTGGCGGTCAACGTCTACCACTCACTACGTTCGTGAGACGTTTTCACATGGCAGGTTCTAAGTCGCTAAAGTGTCGGAAGTCTGCTCAAGGAAATGGAGAAAATCCAAGGAAAATATAGCAGAAATTATGGTATAAAGGAGATGCTGAGAGAACATTTTTTTATGGGAGGTATAATTATGGGGAAAATAAAGCTTTCAACAAAACTTTACGGTATCGCTGTTATCGTTCTTTCTATCATGTTATTTTTAGGTATTTTTTCTTTATTAGGCATGCAAAAAATATCCGATGAAGCCTCAAAAGAATTAGAAACCAAAATAAGAGGGAATTATGATTTAGCCATCAAGGAACAAGTTGACAACGCAATTTCTGTTATCGACACTTATTATCAGTCATCCCAAAATGGTAAACTAACCTTAGATGAAGCAAAAAAACAAGCAGCCGATACATTACGTGAATTGCGCTACGGAGATGGCGGATACTTTTGGGCAGATGATACAAGTGGAAACAACATTGTACTGCTTGGAAGCAAAACAGAGGGAACAAATCGTATGAACGCAACCGATGCCAATGGATATAAAATGGTGCAGGCTATCATATCTGCCGGTCAGCAAAAAGATGGTGGTTATTGTGATTATGTTTTTCCAAAAGAAGGAGAAACAGAACCATCTCCTAAAAGGAGTTATTCAAAATTATACGAACCCTTCGACTGGGTAATCGGAACTGGTAACTACATTGACAATATTGATACAACTGTTAAAGCTGCAAATGATAATATTTCCGATATTCGTCAAACTAGGGTTACAGGCCTAATTATTACAATCATCTGTTGTTTTGTTTTTATGCTTGTTTCTCTTTTGCTGATTATAAAAGATATTCATTCGACAATGAAAAATACCTTAGACTTTATTACTAAGTTAGAAACCGGTGATTTCACAGCTAGAAGAACGTCAGCTTTGGCAGCTCGAAAAGATGAGTTTGGCAAACTTTCTAATGCAATAGAAACATTAGCCATCTCCTTAGACAAAGTTTTAGGCACAACGAAAAATGAAAGTATTACTATATCTGAAATCGTAGAAATTGTGGATACTAATGTTTTACAACTCAACGATGATCTCAACGATGTATCTGCCGCTACAGAAGAATTATCTGCAAGTATGGAACAAACTGCATCGTCATGCCAACACTTAAATACAATTGCTCACGAAATCGAGTCCGCATCCCGAAACATTGCCGAACGTTCACAAGAAGGCGCCGAAAAAGCCATTTCTATTCACAATCGTGCATTAGAAGCACAAGAAGAAGTAATGGTCAACAGTAATAAAGCGTCTCAAATGAAAGCAGAGATTAGTGTAAGTCTTACGCAGGCTCTAGAAGACGCAAAAGTTGTCGGACAGATTGAAGAACTTTCTCAATCCATCATGAATATCACAGCACAAACAAATCTGCTCGCATTAAATGCTTCCATAGAAGCCGCCAGAGCTGGAGAAGCAGGAAAAGGGTTTGCAGTTGTTGCTGACGAGATCCGACAACTTGCTGACCAGTCTAAAGTAAATGTCGAAAATATTCAGCGTGTAACCAACGAAGTGACAAAAGCTGTTGAACGATTATCAGACGACGCAAAACGAGTGTTGAATTTTGTTGCTGAGGATATCACAAACAACTTTCATTCATTTGCTGTTATTGCAGATACCTACAATGCGGATGCCACTTATATTGATGAATTGGTAACAGATTTCAGTGCGGTATCGCAACAATTATTTGCATCCATCAACGGAATGTTGCAAAATATTGCCGAAGTCAGTAAAGCAACCGAAGAAGGTTCTATCGGAACATCTTCCATTGCAGAACGAACATCCAATATAGTATTAAGCTCTGGAAATGTATTACAACAAATGGACCAGGCCGAAGAAATATCTTCTAATCTTAAAAGTAACGTTGAAAAATTTAAAATCACGGAATAAGTTTTTTTCTCAGAAGTGTATTCAAACAAGAGAGCTGCCATTCGGCAGCTCTCTTAATCATACTTCTTCAATTTCCGCAATTGTTGCCAAAGTTTCCTTCACTTTGAATTTCACGTTTTTATTACCATAAGTTACCCCATATAAAC
>CADBNB010000119.1 GCA_902795895.1 uncultured Lachnospiraceae bacterium
CAATTAACTCCATCTCCGCGGTCTGCGCATCCTCGCGGAGCGTTTTTATGTAATAGGAAATTGCATCGCAATTTCCTATTACATAAAAAAGGCTACCACTTATCGTGATAGCCTAAAAACATTCGCATTATTTTTGTTGTTAACCAACAATTCTTCTTACACAATAAACAGTTCTGTAATTTACAGATTTAACATTGATACCTTCTCTTGCACATGCAGCGTTTACAATCTGTCCACCACCGATATACATACCAACGTGGTTTACTCTTCCGCCGCTTGCATAAAATACCAAGTCTCCTGGTTTTGCTTCAGATAAACTAACTCTTGTTCCATATCCTGCCTGTGATGCTGAACTATGTGGCAATGAAACCCCAAAGTGTGCATATACTGACATTACAAATCCGGAACAATCGCAACCGTTTGTCAAACTCGTACCACCATATACATATGGATTTCCAACAAACTGAAGTGCATAACTCGCAATTTCAGAACCAGATCCTGAAGCTGTCACAGTAGATGATGAACTACTACTTGAACTGCTTGAACTGCTTGAACTGCTTGAGCTTCTTGAACTACTACTTGAACTGCTTGATCTTCTGCTTGATGATGTACTCTTTGAAGCACTTGCTGCTGCCTGTGCTGCCGCTGCTCTCGCTGCTTCCTCTGCTGCTTCCTCTGCTGCTGCTTTTGCCGCCTCTTCTTCTGCTAATCTTGCAGCTTCTGCTGCTGCTTTAGCAGCTTCCTCTTCTTCTGTAGAAATCGCATGATCAAACTTTGTTGAAACTTCCACAAACTCTGAAGATACATATCCTTTTATATCACCGTCATCAATACTAATCTTAACCCATCCATCTTCCTGGCCAATCACTTCGTATGACTCTCCAAGTGGAATCAAAGTTAAACAGTCTGATGATTTGTCATCTTTTTCTCTTACTCTCAAAGTCGTTGTAGTAACTTTTGCGTACTTTGTACCGAAAGTATCTGCCAACTCCTCTGCGCGTTCTCCAACAGCCAAATAATCTGCACTTACATATCCGGTGCATGATCCAGACTTAATCTGTACCCACTCACCATCAATCGCTAATACATCTGCTGCTGCACCGCGATATAACTTTCCAACTACCTTACTATCAGTAGTCTCTTCTTCACGAATGTTTACTGAAACCTGAGCTATCGAGATAGCCAAGTTTGCATATTCAGCGCCTTGGTTAATCGCTGACTGTGAAGCTACCGTCTGTTGATTTACAGTCTCAGCTTCCTGTGCGCAGTACTTATCCAATGTTATTGAAATTCCTGCAAGTCCTTTTTCTGCATTCAATGTAGCCGAAGATGTCTTTGGCACGTTCATTGATGCAACGATAGCTAAAGCTGTCACTCCACAAAGAGTTGCCTTAACTATGGAAGACTTTTTCATTTGTCAATCACTCCATTCTCAATCTTTACTGTCTGTAACCACCCGAAAAATCAGGGCTGTTACCCCATCTAACGTTTCGTTAAGCAGTTGTTAATTTTTGATTACGAGTTTTCATTTGTAATTATAATGAAAAAATGCCCTTTTGTCAAGTTTTTGACACTTTTGTCCAAAAAATATCCCTTTTCTTTATTTTTTTGTAAGAATTCCCCCCTTCTGTACACATTGTATATTTTTTCCATTTTTACATTTGCACATTGCACATATATTTTTTTCTGACTAACAAAAAAGACGCACAAAACCACAAGATATCCTCTCTTTTTTCGTCGTTTTGCACGTCTGTTTTTATTTGTAACCTTATTTTTCAATTGTAATAGAAATACTAAGTAAACTTAATATTAATCTAACATATTCTTTCTTGACTAACCTGTATAGCCCATTCTAAGAGGTTTGACATATTATCTATCGGAAGATAATATCATCATCCGATAAAGCTTCACAAAACTCAAGCATCCAAAGAAACCCACTTTTATTTTTGCATAAGTGGTGCTAAAGCTACAAGTGCCATAAATATACAACAAATGACTATTACAGCAATAATTGCACCTGTGATTATTTTTCCTCTGGTAACAAATGCTTCTCCTAACAGGCGGTGAACCTCATCTTCTCTTCCTTCGACTTTCATAATCGCCCACAAAATAAACACCATAAATCCAATTCCGATACATGAGGCAATAATCAAACCTGGAAGTGCAGAAGCTGTCATTGTTTCCTGTTCTGCCAGTTGTTCCGTAACACTATTCAAAGCATCTGCATTCTGAAATAGTTCATAAGACGCAACCACGGATGTTGCATTAATCACAAAATGCATGATAACCGAACTAACTATAGAACCGGTAACTTCATTTAAAATAGCAAGTATGATACCAATCACCATAGCATAGGTCATCTGGTTTAGATTCATATGAAACATTCCAAAAAGAATCGCAGTAAAAAGCACAGCTTTCCAAATGCCCGCTTCTTTATAGGAACGATACATCACACCTCTAAATATGGTTTCTTCCACAATACAAGGAACCAATGCAACCGCAAAAACGCACACAATCAAAGGATAAGTTTGAAACATCCCCCCCAATGTATCATCAATGATATTTTCCGAATACAGCAGTGAAATTTGGTTACACAGTGCAATCAACGGATAAGATGCATAAGTAAAAAATACAACTAAAATAACCGTTGGCACTTTGATTGCCTTGATAGGAAAAAAATCTAATGGATTCAAACGATTCTTCACCATAAAAATCACAGTTGGA